>JBQGDD010000065.1:0-8043 GCA_052038845.1 Dyadobacter sp.
AGGTCGTGTATTATACGGTTGTATTCATATATTTTAAGATCGCTTTCTGCAATCAGGAAACTCATAAAATAATTAAGGCTTTCGTTTCCACTGGCTTTTTCCTGCTCATACAGCATATTGGCAGAAGCCGAACGATGATGCCCATCAGCTATATAGAGGCTTTCAATAGTGCCAAACTGCTCCTGCAGCCACTGCATTTCCTTAGCATCTTTTATGCGCCATAAAGTATGTTTTTCTCTATTTAAAGAAGAAAACAAATACAGTGGGCGCTTCATTTTTTTTGATTCTATCCAGCCCTGTATGTCTTCATTATCGGGATAGGTCATCAGCACAGGCTCGGTGTTAAACCCGGCTTTGTGCATATAGTCTTTAAAATACTCTACCCGGTATGGCAACGTATCTTCATGCTTTTTGATGACATTATTCCTGTAATCATCTAAAGATGTCCCGGCAATAATACCTGTATAAGTGTAATTTTTACTCTGTATTTCATATAGGAAAAATACAGGAGCAGTTTCTTTTCTTAGAATCTGCTCCTCTTTAAATTCCTCGTATTTAGTATTTACCGCTTTAAGCCTTGTAGCCGTTGCAATTTTCTGCACGTTTACATAAGCCGGATTCAGCACGTGCAAAAATGAAAAAGGATTATAGTCAAGCTGCGAAGCAAGTTCTGCCGGGCTATATTCATCATAAGAACGTGATGTTACCAGGCTTACCTTATCACGTGCCGGGCGTACTGCTTTAAATGGGACTATTTTTGCCAACTTTATGGTTTAAAGTTTAATATTTGAGGTTAAAAGAAAAGTAGGGAAGCTATTATTTGCTAAACATTGCAGCAACCTTTTCTGCTTTCCTGCTCTCTGAATAATCATAAAAACCTTCACCTGATTTTACACCCAGCTTACCTGCCCTTACCATATTTACTAATAATGGACATGGTGCATATTTTGGATTTTTAAACCCATCATACATTACATTAAGTATAGAAAGGCATACATCCAGACCTATGAAATCGGCAAGCTGTAAAGGTCCCATTGGGTGTGCCATACCCAGTTTCATTACAGTATCTATTTCATAAACACCTGCTACGCCATTGTATAATGTTTCTATAGCTTCGTTTATCATCGGCATTAGTATGCGGTTGGCTACAAACCCGGGATAATCGTTGACTTCTACCGGAACTTTACCCAGTTTTTCTGACAGTTCCATTATCGTTTTAGTAACCTCGTCAGATGTGTTGTACCCTCTGATGATTTCAACAAGCTTCATTATAGGCACAGGATTCATAAAGTGCATACCAATTACTTTATCCTGCCTTGTAGTTACAGCAGCTATCTGTGTAATAGAAATGGATGAGGTATTGGTTGCCAAAATGGTTTTTTCATCGCAAAAATCATTAAGGTCTTTAAATATCTTGAGTTTTAAATCAACATTTTCTGTAGCAGCCTCTACCACTAAATCTACATTTACAACACCATCTTTAATATCGGTATAAGTTATAATATTGCCTATGGTTTTTTGCTTTTCCTCTTCGGTTATAGTGCCTTTGGTAACCATCCTGTCAAGATTTGCGGCTATGGTGGTCATACCTTTGTCCAATGATTTTTCTGAAACATCTATAAGTTTTACAGTGAAACCGCTTTGTGCAAATGTGTGTGCTATACCGTTACCCATAGTACCGGCTCCTATTACAGCTATGTTTTTCATGATTGTTTATTTTACTGTTTGTCTTGTATATATTGTATAATCTGTTCTTCTCTTTCTGTTAATAATAATGAATTGTTTTTTGTCCAGTATTCCTCGGTATATTTATTACCCCTTTGGTATAAATCTTTTCCTGAGTACTTTTTTTTGCTTTCAAAATCAGCTATATTGTCTGTGTAATCAGTTATAATAAGGTCGCTTTTAAAGGCATACAGGTTGTCATAATTAAACTTGTTCCATGCATGTGCCTTACCGTATGTTGAACTGTATGACAAAAGATAATTGCCGTTAACCTGCCTGAAAACACTTTTATGTGACAGGTCTTTCAACAGCATATGAATAAGTAAGCGGTTGCTGGCTTTTGCGTGCTTCCTGTAAGAAGGAGACATTTTTAAGTCAACATTCATTATAATCTTTTTTTCAGTATCATATATTATTGTCCCTTCATAAAGCGCTTTTTCTATCCCTTTTTTTGGAGTGAAGGTAATTATCTGCTGTGGCTCTCCCGTGCCCGGATTATATGATTTAAATACAAAGTCATAATTTTTATGAGCTTTTTTCTTTAAAAGCGCACTTTGCAGGAAAAGAAAGCTGTAGCTGTAGTTTACTGCTTCGCCTACATCAAACCCTATAACTTTAATGTTATTTTTCTCGTCACTGTCCCTTAGTTTTTCAGCACGGCTTTGGTTCACCACCAGTTCTGTAGCCATATCCTTTTCTTTCCTGTAAACACCATAATCAACCAGCCCGTCAGAAAACTTAGAATATACATCATTAAATATTACAAACTCTCTGTAATATGCATTTAAAACCAAAGGGGCTTTAAGCTGTTTAATAGAATTTTGTATAAGTGAAGATATAAATTCATCAATAGGGCTATTCATGATTATTATTTCTTCTAAATCCATGTCCTGCTTTTCAAGGTAATATATATCATCTGCAGGCAAATTGTTCAGTTTAACCTGTAATGGGGCATACCCAATGTAGGTTATAAAAAAGCTGGTAGTAGCAGCCGGGCATGATAATGAAAACAAACCCTCTGAATTAGAAATTGTATGTTTCTGCTGATCGGCAGTAGTTATAGTAGCATAACCCAATACCTCATTAGTATGGATGTCTTTCACTTTTCCCTTTACAACTGTCTGTGCATTACACAGGGCTGTAATAAAGAGTAGTACCAAAGCTATGTACAATTTCTTCATATCAGCTTTCTATTTATCAAAACATGCTATTATTTTATAAGCAATACGCAGGGCTTCTGTACCATCTTCAAGAGTAACTACAGGGTTAGTGTTGTTATTTATAGCATCGGAAAAAGTTTCCAGTTCATCCAATATAGCATTATTAACCTTTACTTCAGGGTTGGCAAAATATATTTGTTTTTTAATGCCTTCCGCATTTTGAAGTATCATATCAAAATCTCCCGGATTTTCAGGGGCATCTTTCATTTTAACCACTTCACATACTTTGTCAAGAAAATCTACCGAGATATAAGCATCTTTTTGAAAGAAGCGCGATTTACGCATATTTTTAAGTGAAATCCGGCTGGCGGTAAGGTTGGCAACACAACCGTTTTCAAACTCAATACGCGCATTGGCAATATCTGGCGTATCGCTTATTACCGAAACACCGCTCGCGTTAATATTCTTTACCTTAGACTTTACCACACTTAAAATAGCATCAATGTCATGTATCATTAAATCCAGCACCACAGGTACATCTGTACCACGCGGATTGAACTCTGCCAGGCGGTGCGTTTCTATAAACATGGGGTTTTCTATCATGTTTTTAGTAGCTATAAAAGCAGGATTAAAACGCTCTACATGACCTACCTGACCTTTCACATTATGTTTTTTGGCAAGGGTTATAAGTTCTTCTGCTTCTTCAACAGTGTTAGATATTGGTTTTTCTATAAATATGTATTTACCTGCAACTATGGCCTCTTTAGCACAATCGTAGTGCGATAGGGTTGGGGTAACAATATCTACTACATCAACAGCATTTATAAGTTCGGATACAGAATCGAACTTTTTATAACCAAATTCCTGTGCAACCTTAAGGGCGTTATCATTATTTGGGTCATAAAAACCGACTAATTCATATTTATCAGACTGGTTAAGTAATCGAAGATGTATTTTTCCCAGGTGGCCTGCTCCTAATACTCCAACTTTAAGCATAAGTATATATTTTTAACAAAAATAACATTATTTGCCTTGAAACACCAAAAACAACTATTAAATATGAAGTTTTGCCAATAAGCTTTTAAAAAGAAATATGAACATGTTTGCACCACCATAAATCAAATATGTTTTTTATTTTTACCCCAACAATATATACCATACATTGAAAGATACAGCCAAACATCAGGGACTCCGTAATCAGCTTGTAAAGACCTTAGAGCAAAAAGGGATTACAGATAAAAATGTGCTTGAGGCAATACAAAAAATACCACGCCATCTTTTCCTCAACTCAGGTTTTGAAGATTATGCCTATCAGGATAAGGCTTTCCCCATAGGGGCAGGGCAAACCATATCCCAGCCGTATACTGTAGCTTTCCAGTCGCAGTTATTAGAAGTGCAAAAAGACCATAAAGTTCTCGAAATTGGTACAGGTTCGGGCTATCAGACGGCTGTTTTGTTTATGATGGGAGCCAAGGTATATAGTATAGAACGCCAAAACGAACTGTTTAAATCTACTTCACTTTTATTGCCTAAACTTGGTATTAGGCCCAAACACCTTTCTTTTGGCGATGGCTATAAAGGACTGCCTAATTATGCCCCTTTTGACAGTATTATTGTAACTGCCGGAGCACCTATAATACCCAAACCGTTAATGGCACAGTTAAAAATAGGGGGGAGGCTGGTTATACCTGTAGGCACAGAGCATCAGGTTATGACGTTGCTTGTAAGGAAAAATGAGACCCAGTTTGAAAAGCATGAGCTGGGAGAGTTCAGGTTTGTACCGCTATTAGAAAATAAAAATTAAAAAAGCCTCACATTGAGGCTTTTATTTGTATGCTTTTTTAATTCTGTCGAGGTCACGCTTGGTATCGCGCTCTTTCATAGTTTCACGCTTGTCATAATTTTTCTTACCCCTGCAAAGTGCTATTTCCAGCTTTGCAAGTCCTTTTTCATTAGTAAATAGCCTAAGCGGAATAATGGTGAGTCCTTTATTCTGGACACTTTTTAAAAGGCTTTTTAGCTCTTTTTTATTTAACAGCAGTTTACGTTCGCTTTTAGGAGCATGGCTAAAGTTTCTGCTATAAGCATACTCTTCAATATTAGTATTGATAGCAAACAGTTCATGGTCCTGAAACTCACAAAAACTTTCGGCTATTGAGGCTTTGCCCAGCCGTATAGATTTTATTTCTGAACCTGCAAGTACAATACCCGCTGTATATTTTTCCAGAATTTCATATTCAAACCTGGCCTTCCTGTTTAGTATATTAACTGTTTTCTGCATAAGGAAAAGCAAAGGTAAGCACAATAGTTTAAAGCAGCAATAGCAAAAAAATTATAGCTTTGCTATTTCTATTTCGGGCTTACCATCTTTTAGCGTTACAATATATAAATTACCATATTCCTCTTCGTCTATTTCGGTAAACTTATCAGTTTCTAACATGATATTTATATACTTGTGTATAGTGTCACTATGCCCTACTATTAACACGTTTTCTCCCTTATAATCTTCTCCAACCTGTTTTAGAAGTAAGTCTTCAGGGCCTCCAGCGTTTTTTACTACAAACTGTCTGCTGGTTCCCGGCTGTGGCATCTCAGACACAAAAGAAGAAATACCTATTATAGTTTCTACAACCCTTTTATGATCTGTTGCAAAATAGGTGGTTATATTTTTATCCTCAAAATAATCTCCCCATTTTTCCGCCCTGTCTTTTCCTTCTTCAGTAAGTGAGGCATCCTCTCCGGCTCCCTGTTCGGCATGGCGTATTATATAAATGGTTGTTACATTATTTTGTGCAAAAGTTACACTTGCAATAAGGCTAAAAACAATAAAAAGTAATTTTTTCATATGTACGCTATTATAACTAAAAGGTAAATATACTAAATAATTACAATTTTGGGGTTTAGTCAGTAAACGTAATTATTTTGATAATAGGTTCAGCCTGATTAGAAGTTAAAAAGCGAAGTTCATAATTACCTGCTGCAACAGCAGTAAATGTATATTTTCCAATAATCAGTTTTGATTCCTGTGTACACACGCATCCTTCATAATCTGCAAGGGCAATTATTTCTTTCGGAAACTCGTTTGTTTCATTAAAGCGGTTAAATTCACCACACCCGTTACTAACCTGAAAAGTAACATCAAAAACCACAGGCTGATTTACAGTTGCAATTTCCGGGCCGGTAACAGCTACAGCAGGGCTAAGTTCCTGATAAAAACAATAATCTTCTCCGTTGTTAATACTACAGCCTATAAGCATGATAATAAATAGTATAACTGCAGCTAATTTAAATTTAATATGTTTCATACTGTCTTTTTATAAAAGATGCAGGAATAATATATAGGTTGTGTTAAACGTATATGCTTTAACTATGCTTTTTATCAAGGAAATCAATTATTCTTTTATCAACCTCTTCCTGTTTATCCAGCGTTAAAAAATGAGCTGCATCATCAATTACAGCAGCTTCAACATTAGGCAGCAGTTTACCTGATTTTTCAATAATATCAATATCATTCAGCACATCATGGTCGCCAACCAATACCAAAACAGGTAAAGCTAGTGTCATCAGTTCATCATCAGAAAATGGGCTCATGCCAAGCAGGCTAAAATTTGATCTACTATATTTGGTGCCCAGGTAAAGCTGTTCTTTAAACTTATCATCAAGTTTTTCAGGATGGCGCGAAAAAGTTGTAATAAGCTCGTCAAGGTTATCCCTGTTAGGGAAAAATTTAAAGTTGGCTGCGCCCCTTGTACTCAGTCCCATATTTACCATACTAAAAGTCTGTACAGGAGCAAGTAGTATAAGCTTATCTACACGGCCTAAATTTTTTATGGTATAATTGGTGGCGAGCCACCCACCCCTGGAGTTACCTATAAGCGAAAATTTTTTAAGGTTAAGTTTATTGAATATTTCATTGTACCATTCGCATATCTCATCATTATCCATTTTTTTGACTTTAGCTACAGATTTTCCCGGTTCAAGAAGATAATCTATAGCATATACCCGGTACTTTTTGGCATAATTTGCAACATTAGGATACCACATGGTAGAGCTGGCATCCATACCGTGTAGCAGTACAAGTGGCATTCCGTTTTTTGGACCGCTTACAATAATATGGGCTGTCCCATAAGATGTAGAAATATCCATTTCTTCAAAGGGTACAGGCCATAATGAGAGTGTTTCGTTATAAGCATTAATATACTTCTGCTCTTTGTTACCGTCTAAAAAAACAACTTTCCTGCCGTAATTTGAAGATGAACACCCTGTTAACAGCACTGCCATTACAAGCAGCAAACAATATTTTAAACAGTACATAACTTTTGAGTTTGCGTAACCCTGTTTATTCATCTTTAGTGCGCTTAATTAAACTGATACCCGATATAAAGAAAATAAGGCCTATAATTCCGTAGATGGCAGTACTTTTTACACTCTGTTCATTTAAAGATGTGTTTGCAAATACATAGGCGGCATATATAAGTCCGGCAACGCCTAATATTGTAAGTAATGCCCCAAAAACACGTTTAAGATTCATATTGATATTATTTAAAATATAATACAAATTTCAGTTTTTATTTATGATAAGTGATTAACTGTTTTTAAAATTTTAACATATTTCGTTTCACTTAGTACTATTTATACAGTTATTTAAAAGTAAAATTTAGCTTACAAAATTAAACTTAATTAAAAGTTATTTATTCATAAAGTAGTTATATACAAACAATTAAATGCCGAAATTGCAGTACAGTTATAAAGTCACCAACCTAATACAATTAGATATGAAATTATTATACTTTTTATTATTCGTTTTTGCATTCCTTTTTGGAGGATATTACATATTAAATGATTACAGTTTTGATAATGCTGGATTTAGCACCTATTTAATAAATACGTTATTGATAGTCCTACTTACAAGTATTACTGTAGCAGCTCTTCTCTTTTTTATAGCATTGAAAAGAAAAAAGTCAACCAGAAACGTAATGACTATCCGCCAGTATTACCAATACAGGGATATTAGATAAATAGAACCTGTAATATTATAATAAAACAGCCCCGAACTTCGGGGCTGTTTTGTGTTGTAAACTTTTTAAAATTTACTCTTTATGTATAAGGTTACTCTGATTCCTGAAAACCAAATGCCCATCAAAACTATCCAATAATA
>JBQGDD010000066.1:0-4443 GCA_052038845.1 Dyadobacter sp.
TGAATTGTTGACGGAAGGCCGTGTGTCGCAACCTATACCATCAAGCGTTAACACCATTTCCCCTGAGAATATTTTTATTGAAGAAGGAGCAAAGCTTGAGTTTGTAACTCTTAATGCTTCAACAGGGCCAATATATATTGGTAAAAACACAGAAATTATGGAAGGCTCTATTATTCGTGGTCCGTTTGCATTGTGCGAAGAGGCGCAGGTAAAAATGGGAGCCAAAATATACGGAGCTACAACAGTAGGGCCGCACTCAAGAGTTGGGGGAGAGGTAAGCAATTCAGTATTGTTTGGCTATTCTAATAAAGGGCATGACGGTTTTCTTGGCAACGCTGTGCTTGGTGAATGGTGTAACCTTGGAGCCGATACTAATAATTCGAACCTTAAGAATAACTATGAAGAGGTTAAGCTGTGGAGTTATGAAAAAGAAGGCTTTGCTAAAACAGGGCTTCAGTTTTGCGGACTTATGATGGGCGACCACAGTAAATGCGGTATTAATACCATGTTTAATACCGGTACAGTAGTAGGGGTAAGTGCAAATATATTTGGTAGCGGATTTCCCCGTAATTTTGTACCCAGCTTTTCGTGGGGCGGGGCATCAGGTTTTACTACATATATAACTAAAAAGGCTTTTGAAACTGCCCGCATTGCTATGGCGCGCCGTCATGTTGATTTTACAGCGGAGGATGCTGCTATTATGGAGCATGTTTTTGAAGAAACTAAAAAGTGGCGTAAAGAATAGTTTTTGATAATATAATACTGTTAAAAGAGAAGCCTGCATAACAGCAGGCTTCTCTTTTAATTTGTTTTGACAAAAACACCTACTTTATCAAAAATTAAGTCTAATCCGGTGCTTAGTTTTATTTTATAGTTGAGGTCTGTTCTTGCAACCGTTACTATAGTTTCTTTTTCATGATGTATTTTTACATAATCCAGTATCTGTTTTTGGATAAATGAATGAGGCACTGCCTTATTTTTACCGTCAACCACCCTCCATCTGCCTGTATCAGAAAACTCTATCTCTGTATTATCATCTAAAAAAACATCATAGGTTATATTTTTGTTGATAACAGTTTTAATGGCGTGATGGAAGTCACTTGTAAAGTGCTGGTTTATAAATTCCCTTGCAGATGCCGGAAGCTCATTAAACTGCAGGGGAGCTTCCTGTGCATGCATGCCAACAGAAAATATAATAGAGATAAGTAATAATTTAAGTTTCATCTTATGCTTTGTTTATCGGTTTCTATAAATTTACGAAACACAAAAGGCAAAATGTCATAAATTATCATTTATTTAATAATTGAATAAGATAGATGATGAATTTTACTGCTTTTTTACCTTTTTCAATACAAGCAGGTTCAACGGATTAATCCCTAACCCCTGCACATCTTTAGATGTGAATCGTGCAGCACGATCATAAAATAGGGGTATAACAGGAGCTTCCTCCATAACTATAGAGTCCATTTGCCTGTATAGCATTTGCCTTTCCTTATCATTGGTAATAATAAAAGCCTTTTCATACAGCCTGTCAAAATCTTCATTTTTAAAGTGTGTATAATTGGGGCCGCCGGGCGAAAAGTTTTTGCTGTAAAACAGCGATAGGTAATTTTCTGCATCAGGGTAATCGGCAATCCAGCTTGCCTTAAAAAAAGATACCTTACCCGATGAAATAGACTGGGTAAGCGTTGAGGGCGGATTGACATCTACCTCTACATTAAGCCCAATTTTTTGATACTCCCTTTGCAGGTATTCAGCAATATCAAGGTAGGAAGCACTGGTGCTCATTTGTATTTTTGGGCTATTATCGCCTGTTGCCTGTTTGTATTCATTTACTAATTCCCTTGCCTTGGCTAAGTCGTAATCATAGCCTTTTGTACCATAACCACCCAAGCCTTCGGGTATCATGCCGTGTATGGCAGGTGTACCCATGCCATTGCGTAGGTACAGTATCATTTTACTGCGGTTAAAGCCATAGTTCATGGCTTGGCGAATGCGTTTATCTTTTACTGCCTTATCAGCCCCATCGAGCCTGAAGCCCATATATTCGGTATTAAGGTAAGGACCCTGTATCATAGTAAAGCCTTCATGGTAATTGGGCTGTAATTCTCCTGTGGGGGTAAGTATTTCATCTTTATACGATGGGTCTAACCCCGATACAAAATCCTGCCTCCCCTGCACAAATTGCAGGAAACCACTTTGCTTATCGGGTAAAAAGCTAATAGCTACTGCTTCGAGATAGGGTAGTTGCCCTCCGTTCTCATCCTTTTCATAATATAAAGAGTTTTTGCGCAGTACCAGTTTTATATTTTCTTCCCATATTTTAAAATAAAATGGCCCTGTACCTATAGGATTCGCACGAAAATCGTAATCACTTTTTTCAAAAGCTTCATGCGGCACTACCGATGCATATTTCATGGTTAAAAGTCCCAGAAAAGCAGGAAAGGTTTTAGTAAGTTTTATTTGGAATATGCTGTCATTTACAGCTTTAAAGCTATCTACATTTTGTAATATCCATCTGCCGGGGGCGGCTACTTTTTCATCAAGCAGGCGGTTAAGGCTGTATTCAAAATCGGGAGCTTTAACGGTACGGGTACTGTCACTGCCAAATAAACCGCTTTTATGAAAGTACACATCGTCCCGAAGCGTAAACGTGTATTCCTTTCCATCAGCAGATATTGCCCAGGACTTTGCAATGTCGGGTTTAATGTTCAGGCTGTCGTCAAGCTGTACCAGCCCGTTAAACAACTGGTTACAAACCCATATTGAAGGGCGCGTTCTTGAAAAGGCAGGATCGAGGGAGTTAACTGCAGCATTTTCGTTATAGCGAAAAACAAGGTTATCCCTGCTATCATCATTTACATTTTTACACGAGTACAAAGACAACGCAAGGCAATAAATTGATATATAGTATATTAATGATTTCATCAAGTCGTTTTTTGTGTGTAAATTTGCATCCTCTTTTTACAGAGGTAAATATAACTAAACTTATAGCTTTACAGGGAGATTGCAGAATGGAAAACAGGAAAAAAGTTGCTTTTTATACACTGGGTTGTAAACTGAATTTTTCAGAGACATCTACTATTGCCCGTAATTTTCAGGATGAGGGTTTTGACCGTGTAGATTTTGAAGACCCGGCTGATATATATATCATCAATACATGTTCGGTTACCGAAAATGCTGACAAACAGTTTAAACAGATTGTAAAAAAAGCACTTAAAAAGAATGATAAAGCTTTTGTAGCCGCCGTAGGGTGCTATGCACAGTTAAAGCCCGAAGAGCTTGCTGCTGTTGATGGCGTTGACCTTGTACTGGGTGCTACAGAAAAGTTTAAGATTACCGATTATATTAATGACCTTTCTAAAAATGATATGGGGGAGGTACATTCCTGCGAAATCAGTGAGGCCGATTTTTATGTGGGCAGTTACTCCATAGGCGACCGTACCCGTGCTTTCCTCAAAGTGCAGGATGGGTGCGATTATAAATGTACTTACTGTACAATTCCGCTGGCAAGGGGAATTTCGAGGAGTGATACATTAAAAAACGTACTGCAAAACGCAAAAGAAATATCTACACAGAATATTAAAGAAATTGTACTTACCGGTGTAAATATAGGCGACTATGGTAAAGGTGAGTTTGGCAATAAAAAGCATGAACATACTTTTTATGAACTCGTGCAGGAGTTGGACAAGGTAGAAGGTATTGAGCGTTTACGCATATCCTCTATTGAGCCTAACCTGCTTAAAAATGAAACAATACAGTTTGTATCTGAAAGCAGAACCTTTGTTCCGCATTTTCACATCCCGTTACAGTCGGGCAGTAATGATATATTAAAACTGATGCGCAGGCGTTACCTGCGTGAAGTATATACAGAGCGTGTAAATAAAATTCGGGAGGTGATGCCCCATGCCTGCATAGGGGTAGATGTTATTGTAGGCTTTCCGGGTGAAACAGACGAGCACTTTTTAGAAACCTATAATTACCTTAACAGCCTTGATATTTCCTATCTGCATGTATTTACTTATTCTGAAAGGGATAACACCGCAGCAGCAACTATGGATGGTATTGTGCCCATGAAGGTGAGAAGCAAACGCAGTAAAATGCTTCGTGGGCTTTCGGTTAAAAAGCGCAGGGCATTTTATGAAAGCCAACTGGGAACTACACGCATCGTTTTATTTGAAAGTGAAAATAAAGAGGGATATATACACGGTTTTACAGAAAATTATGTAAAAGTAAAAACACCCTGGAATCCTGAGCTTATAAATACATTACACGAAATACAGCTTACCAAAATAGACGATGATGGTGCTGTAAGAATGGAGTTTACCAATGCTATTGTTAATGATGAAAAATCTTTTTTAGAAAAGGTACAGTTATAGTGATAGTACTGTAAGCCTTTTATTTATAATAACAGTTTTAAAGCCAAACTCCTGTTTTATCCAA
>JBQGDD010000067.1:0-2356 GCA_052038845.1 Dyadobacter sp.
ATACAAAAAAACATAGAACGGGCTAAAACAGGCGACCAGGTTGCCTTTACTTTCCTGCTCGATTTTTTTTGGAATGAAGTATATGGATTTATGCTTAAACGCACCCAAAATGAAACCGACACAGAAGATATTGTTATAGAAACCTTCTCAAAAGCATTTGACAAAATCGGCACTTATAATCCTGATTATGCTTTTAACACTTGGCTTATAGCCATTGCTAAAAATGTGCATATAGATATACTGCGTAAAAAGCGGTCATCTCTATTTATTGAGATTAATGATGACAGTGACAGGCGGGCTTATAATGTTGCCGACAGTACCCCCACGGTTGAAGATGAACTTATAAAGGAACAAAATTTATCTAACCTGCTGGAGTGTATTAAGCAGTTAAAGCCACAATATCAGGAAGTAATACAGCTACGCTACTTTCAGGAGCTAAGCTATCAGGAAATAGCAACACAATTGCAGGAACCACTTAATAATATCAAGGTAAAGATATTAAGGGCAAAAAGGCTACTGTCTGAAATTATTACTAAAAAGAAAAACTGCTGATCAGTATTTCTATTCCCACCTCCATATTTAGTACTTGTTTAAATAATTGTGATTTTATTTATAATAAATTTAAATACTATAACGTTTTAGTAGTATACTATTTATTAACTAACCAAAATCATCGTATTATGTCAAAAGTAAGTATTTTCAATCAGGAATGGATCGACCTCGTGTTTGAAGGACGAAACAGAGAATACGGAGCCTACCAACTGCGAAGAGACAGCAGTAAAACAACTATTATGGCACTCATCTCAGGCATTGGGTTAGTAGTTGCCTTAATATGCTTACCGGTTGCTATAAACTATTTTAATCCGCCGGAACCTATTGTAAGTGAAAATGACACTGACTCCCCAACATTGGTTCTTAATGATGTTGCCACTATAACTCCGCCAAAAGTTGAACCGCCAAAACCGGAACCACCAGTAGCAGAAAATAATCCGGCAACAACAACGCAACCTGCAACACCAGCGCCAAATACTGAACCAACAAGAAGGTTTGTTCCGCTTGTTGTAACGTCTGACAGGCCGGATAGCGACCCACCAACTATTGACGATTTAGATCATGCTAATCCCGGTAATGTTGATAATGAGGGAAGTGATGAGCCAGGCTTTAACATTGGCACACCTACCCCTACAACAGGTACAGGAAGCGGGAGTGCCACAGGCACAGGAGATGGCGATGCTATAGACAGTTTTAGTGTAGATATAAGCCCTGAGTTTCCTGGTGGTCTTGAAAAATTCTACAAGAGAGTAGGTAATGAATTTAAAGCTCCCAGCAACGACAGGGAAATGACTTTAAAGGTATATGTATCTTTTGTTATAGAAACTGACGGTACACTAACTAATATTAAAGTATTGCGCGACCCGGGTTATGAAATGGGTAAAGAAGCTGTAAGGGTTTTAAAATCTATTAAAACAAAATGGAAACCGGGTATAAAAGATGGTAAAAAAGTAAGGACAGCTTATAACCTCCCCATTACTGTAAACGTGAATTAAATAGTATATAAAAATCATATAAAGTGGCTTCCAAACGGGAGCCTCTTTTGTTTTAGAAATAACATTTTAGGGAATAGCCGCGTTATATGCTTATGTGCAAAATAACCCTTATCTTTGCACCTTAAAGTTTTTATTATGGAAACCGTTTTAGATACTGTAAAACCAACCGCCTCTAAAGGACAGTTTACACAAAAGCCTAAATGGCTGAGGGTAAAGCTCCCTACAGGTAAAAAATATACTGAACTTCGCGGACTTGTAGATAAATACAAGCTGCATACTATATGCACATCGGGCAGTTGCCCTAACATGGGCGAATGCTGGGGTGAGGGTACTGCAACCTTTATGATACTGGGTAATGTATGTACACGCTCCTGTGGCTTTTGCGGTGTAAAAACTGGAAGGCCGGAAACAGTAGATTGGGATGAGCCTGAAAAGGTAGCCCGCTCCATAAAAATAATGAATATTAAGCACGCAGTAGTTACCAGTGTTGACAGGGACGACCTTAAAGACGGTGGCTCTATTATATGGGCAGAAACCGTTAAAGCCATCCGCAGGATGAACCCTACCACTACGTTGGAAACGCTTATACCTGACTTCCAGGGTATAGAGCGAAACATTGACCGTATTATAGAAGTATCCCCGGAGGTAGTTTCGCACAATATGGAAACCGTTAAAAGACTTACCCGTGAAGTGCGCATACAGGCAAAATATGAGCGCAGTCTTGAGGTATTGCGCTACCTAAAAGATAATGGTATTAACCGGACAAAATCGGGGATTATGCTTGGTCTTGGTGAAACCGAAGAAGAGGT
>JBQGDD010000068.1:0-6811 GCA_052038845.1 Dyadobacter sp.
GATAATCTCCTTAAACAGGTTGAGCCTAAAATGGCAAATGCTGATAACAGCCAAAAAGCAGCATACCACTATTTTAAAGGGGAATATGCATTTGTACAGATGATGACCAATCCTATGATGGCTCAGGTTGCAATGAAAAATGCTATTACTAATTTTGATAAGGTAATAGAGTTTGAAAAAGATGAAAAGAAGAAACAGTACACAAAAGAAATTCAGGAAGTAATTTATCCCGAATTAAAAACACAGCTTGTTACTGTAGCTACCCAACTTAATCAGCAGCAAAAGTTTAAAGAGGCAGCACCATTGTTTGACATGGCATATAAAATGGATAAAACGGATTATGCTACTCTTTTTAACGCGGCAGCTACTGCAACCAATGCTCAGGATTATGACAAGGCACTGGAGTATTACATTGAGCTTGACAAATCTGGTTTTACAGGTGAAGGTACTTTGTACACGGCGCTTAACAAGGAAACTAATAAATTGGAATCATTCCCAAATCCTGAAACAAGGACAATGGCTATTAAAAGCGGTCAGTATGTTACCCCAAAGGATGAGAAGTTACCTTCATTAAAAGGCGATATAGTAAAGAACATTGCACTTATATATGTACATAAAGGTGAAGTAGATAAAGCCAAACAGGCTATGACTAAAGCCCGTAAAGAAAATCCGGAAGATATTAACCTTATTGTAGAAGAGGCTAACCTATATTACAAAACTAAGGACATGGATACTTACAAGAGGCTTATTAACGAGGCTATCCAAAAAAATCCTAACGAAGTTTCTTTATATTATAATCTTGGGGTAGTTACTTCTGAAAACAATAAAGAAGAAGCTAAAAAATATTATGAAAAGGCATTACAGATAGACCCTAATTATATCAATGCACACATCAACCTTGGCATGCTTAAACTTGAAGGTGAGAAAAAAATTGTAGATGAAATGAATGGTCTGGGTACAAGCGCTAAAGAAAACCAGCGCTATGATGTACTGAAAAAAGAAAGAGAAGCATTATATAATTCTGCCTTGCCTCATCTTAAAAAAGCCCATGAGTTAAAACCAGACGACCAATATGTAATATCTGTATTGGCTGGTATTTATCAGGCGCTTGACAGGCAGGCTGAATACAAGGCTATGAAAGCTAAAGTAAAAGAATAGATTTATTTTAAATATCTTTATAAACGGGGCATTTAGCCCCGTTTTGTTTATCAGGCATACCTCTATAATTTTGCAGTTTTATTCTATTATAGTTATTATGAAACCTACAGGCTTATTACTCCTTTTTATTTTTCAGTTTGTATCTGTCACTGCGCAGCAAAGCAAAACAGTAGATTTTATAACCTGTGATGCCCACTTATCTTTTGATGTGGCACAAAAAAAGGTTTTGGGCAAAGTAAAATATACATTTGAGGTTTTAGATAAAAAGGTTGACACCATATATATTGATGCCCATAATATGAACTTTACCAATGTAAAAATTAATGGTAAAAATGCAGGATGGGTAAACTCTGCATCAGCTTTAAAACTTTATAAAGGCTACAAAAAAGGTAATAATACCGTTGAATTCAGTTATGATGCACAGCCCCGTCAGACAATATATTTTGTGGGAGAAGAAGAAGGGCTGCAGATATGGACACAGGGGCAGGGTAAATATACAAGCCACTGGCTGCCCAGTTTTGATGACATGAATGAGAAAGTAATATTTTCTTTTAAAATTGATTTTAATAAAGATTTTACTGTTATATCAAACGGGTTTGAAGCATTTGAAGCCAATAAAAAAGAAAACCTGTATAAAACGTTTGCTTATAGTATGCAAAAACCTATGAGCAGCTATTTGGTTATGTTGGCAATTGGTAAGTTTAATACAGTAAATGCTTTTAGTAAGTCTAAAACAAAACTACAGTTTTTGTTGCGCCCACAGGACGAAGATAAGAGAGAACCTACCTACCGTTATAGTGTACAGATGTTTGATTTTCTTGAGAAAGAAATAGGTGTGCCTTATCCCTGGGGAGTATATCGTCAGGTTCCGGTGCTTGATTTTTTGTATGCAGGTATGGAAAACACTACTTCAACAATTTTTGCACAGGACTATGTTGTAGATTCTACAGGATTTAATGACCGTACATATATAAATGTAAACGCACATGAACTGGCGCACCAATGGTTTGGAAACCTGGTTACAGCAAAGAGCGGAAAACATCATTGGCTACAGGAAGGTTTTGCTACTTATTATGCTTTACTTGTTGAAAAAGAACTTTTTGGTGAGGACTATTTTAATTATGAGTTATACCAAATGGCAGAACGTTTACAGCAGGTATCTAAATCGGATACCATACCTATATTAAATGAAAAGGCAAGCTCGTTAACGTTTTATCAGAAAGGGGCATGGGCACTGCACATTTTGCGGGAAGGAGTAGGGGAAGAGGCTTTTAGAAAAGCAGTTAAAAGCTACCTTGAAAAATATGCATATAAAAACGCTGAAACAGATGAATTTTTAGCAGAAATAAATAAAGTATCTGACTATGATACCAATAGTTTTAAAAAGCGGTGGCTTGAAAAAGGAGGTTTTGAAGTAGCTGAAGCCATTGAGTTGCTTAACAAAAGCAGGTTTATAGAAATGTACTTTAAAATAGGAGAGCTTTCTGATAAGCGTTATGCGGAAAAAGCCCCGATATTTAAACAAATTTTAGAATCAGACCTTTTTTATATAATTAAAGAAGAAGTAATATTTCAAACCGCTGAAGTGCCATTTGAAGAAAAAGCTGAGCTTGTAAGGCTCGCTATGAAAAGTGATAACCTTAAACTGCGCCAGGCTGTTGCCCGTACCATAACAACCATTCCTGATGATTTTTTTGAGGAATATGTTTCTTTTTTAAATGATGACTCTTACATTACAAAAGAGATAGCCCTAAATGTGCTGTGCAGCCGTTTCCCTGAAAAGCAAAACGAATTTCTTGACATGGCAGATGGCTGGGTAGGTTTAAATGACAAAAACCTAAGGATATTATGGCTTACACTGGCTTATACTGCTCCTGATTACAGGATGGCTGATAAAAACAGTTTTTATAAAGAACTACAGGAGTATGCTTCTTCAGGTTATGAAAGCACAGTACGTCAAAATGCATTGGCAAGCCTGCTTTATATAGCTGAAAAAGATCCTGTAATTTATTTAAACCTTGTTAATGCAACCCAGCACCATAAATGGCAGTTTGTAAAATTTGGTAGGGATACCATTAGAAAACTACTAAAAAGCGAAGGGTACAGAGCGCAGTTTACAGCACTTTTACCTCAGCTAACGGATAAAGAAAAAGCCAGCCTTGAAAGATTGCTTGCAGAATAAAACTCATTAAAAAGGGTAGCCGATTGCAAGGTTAAAAACAAGATTTTCCCTGCGCCATGAGCCACTCCCAAAGTTTATTTCATCAAACACCCACCGGTCACTTTCAGGCAGCCAGGGCTTTCGTAGCGGGAAGGCTAAGTCAGTCCTTAATACAAGGAACGATAAATCAAACCGTAAACCTAAGCCAGTACCCACAGCAAGTTCTTTTAAAAAGTCTTTAGAAAATTTACCACCCGGTTTATCGGGGCTTTCATTCCAAAGCCATATATTACCGGCATCTACAAATAATGCACCGTGTACAACACTAAAAAGTTTTGCACGGTATTCAGTATTTATCTCAAGCCGTATATCTCCTGACTCATCTGGCAGGAAAGTATTTTCATCTACATTAACCCTGTGTGTACCCGGTCCTATAGACCGTGCCCTAAAAGCCCTTATACTATTTGTACCTCCAATAAAAAACTGACGTATAAACGGTAACTGGTCAGAGTTACCATAGGGCATACCAACCCCTACCATAAGCCGGCTTGCAATTTGGGAGTTCCTGTTTAAACGGTAATAGTGCCTAAAATCATGATCTGTTTTTAAAAACTGGCTAAATGGCACATTAAGAATACTTACCTGATTTCCTTCGTCAACATTTGCCCCTGTAAATAGTCCTGCAAAAGTACCTACAGCATCTAAAGAGCCTTTATAATAAAAGGTATTTTTCCTGTAGCTCTGCATTGTGTTGGTGTATGTATAAGAATAAGTAGGACCAAGTATTAACTGCCGTTCAATAACCCTTTCAAGAGCGGGGAATTCTTGAATTTGTTGCAAGTATAAACTTGATACGTTTGTAGAGTTAACATACGTTAAATCAAAAGGATTTAGCTGATGCTCTGTTTTTATATCATTTTTCCATAAATAACTGAATTGCCCCCTGAAAGAATTAAGCGAGTACAGCCTTGCCCTGTTTTGATATTCATAATTCACAAGGGCACGGGTTCTCGGTACAAAAGCACTTGAATCAGCTATGCGGATTGGCGTTATAAACCTTGGCCATGTCAGGCTGGTTTCAGTACCTACACGATACACATTAAACCCTTGGTTTTGTCCTGCCATTTGTACTTCAAGCCCACCAAAAACTGATACATTCAGCAGTTCCGCTGCCCTAAATGTATTCCTGTTGCTCCAGTTAATGTTTAGCTCCGTACCGTTGTAATTTGCAGAGTTTGTTTTAGCCAGGACTTCAAACCGAACTGATTTTCTGGGTAGGGGAGTAAGGTAATAATAAGCATCTAACTTATTTGAAATAGTATCAGCCCTTTTAAATTCGCTCTTAACAAATTTAAACACCCCTAAATTTACCAGCCTGTTTAATGACAGATTATGATCCCTGCGGTTATAAATATCTCCTGTGTGAAAAAATAAAGTACGGTCGTATATTATAGGCTTAAAAGTATTTTCAGGGTCAATAATTGTAAAGTCTTTGTATTTCTGTGCTGTAACTCCGGCAAATGTAACAGTGTCATTATTACGTTTTGCATCTTCAAGAGAATAATTACTGAAAACATATATATCATCTATAGTATATACCTGCCTTGACCGTCTTGATGTTTCTTCTTTTATCTTTACGGTAAGGTCAACTTTATGGTCGCCCACTGTACTGTCAACCTGAATCAGTAAATTATCAGGGCTAAAGTAAAAATATCCCCTTTGTTTTAAAATTTTATCTATCCTTTCCCTTTCTTCTTTTACTAACTCAAGGTTGTAAGCTCTTCCGTTTTTAAGAAGGCTAAAAGGCTTTAAACTTCTTATTGCGCTGTCAAGTTTAGTTTGCCCTTCAGGATAAGTTAAGTTCCTGATATAATAGCGGTTTGAAGTAGTAACAGTATAATGTGCCTTAGCTCTCCTGTTTCGCGAGGTAGAATCAGCAGATGTACGCGCCCTGAAGTATCCTTTATTTTCTACGTTACTATTTAAAACATCCGCATTATAGTCAAGATCTACCTGACTCATTAATACGGGTGGTTCACCAACTTTATTGCGTAACCAGTGGCGAAATCCCTTATCTTTTTTGGGTTCGCCAGCAAGATTATAAAAATACAATTTAACTCTTAGCCCTAATACATTTGCATTAGGCTTTGGTCTTAAAAGACCTTCAAGTTCACTTTCGAGTGCCTTTCGGTCGCTCCTGCTCATTATAGTGTCTTCAACCTTCACATCTCCACCTACATAAAGCATATCTCCTTCGGGTAAATGCCTCGTATTACTGCAGCCATAAGCAAACAGAAGTGTTAGTAAAAGATAAAAAATATGTTTAGTTTTCTTTACTCTCATTTTTTTCACTGTTTGGCGGTAAATCCTGTTCTGTTTTCCTGTTTTCTTCTTCTTTTCTTTTTTCTTCTTCTGCTTTAGCTCTCTCTTTTCTTTCTCTTTCCCTTCGTTTCATCTCCTTTTCTTCTTCTGTCCTGTGGAAAAGCTCCCTGAACTTATCGTAATCCATTGTTATGATGAAAGCTACACCTGTTTCTATTACCTGACCCTGTAGTGCAACCTGGTATTCATTTTTCCTGTAAGCTCTAACCATATACCTGCCATCTCTGGTCAATTGATAGTCTAAAGATACGTCACCCGCAATATTGGTACTTTCTTCATTTGCCTGCTGCGGTCCTTCAAGCCCAAAGCTGCTTCCTACTGTAACTTTTAGCCTGTCATTAAGCAAACGTTTTGATACACCAACATTAAGATCTGTACGGTTTTCTCTTTGGCCTGTAGTAAAATCTTCAGTAGATTCTAAGTCAAAATTAAGCTCAACGCCACTTACCAGGTCCGCAGCTAAGTTATTTAACTGCTGTGACAGTATTTTGCTTACACTTTGCCTTGCAAGTGACTCTCCGCTGGCACCACCTGCCGCGCTCGAAAAAGGATTTTCACCTATAAAACGGTTTAACAGCAGTAAAGCAAAAACCTGTTTATTCAGTTCAGACGGCTCCTGGCGTATCTGGTCTAATTTTGTTCTGGTATTATCAACTATTTCTGTAGATACACCTAAGTTACCTTCCGGTAGCCGTATATCAAATGACAGCTCAGGCTTAAGCAGTTCTCCTTCCATTTTCAGCAATGCCTCAAACGGAATTCTCTGTTTATAGGTATTTCTAACTGCCGCAGGCCTGTTGCCCAACTGGTTATCCAGTAAGTCAAGCGGAGCTGCCATAGTTTCATAAACCGCTGTTATATTAATGTTTGCGTCTGTTGGTTCACCCGTCCATAATATGTAGCTGCCTTCCTGTATGTCAAACCTTCTCCTTATAAAGTTAAAGCTCATTTCATAAGCTCCTTCAGAGAATTCATACCTGCCTGTTAATGATGTTTTTCCTGAAGGGTCTATACCGCCGTTTAGCTGCGCTTCTCCCTGTAGCCTTAAAAAGTCGCCGTTTCCTTTATCTATAATAAGGTTTAATTAAGCCTCCTTAACAATCTGTATAT
>JBQGDD010000069.1:0-2243 GCA_052038845.1 Dyadobacter sp.
ATTTAAGCATGTAAAGCAAATTAATAACTGCCTGATGTTTCTCCACCATGAGCTATGGCTTTGGCTGACGATGTACCTATCCTTTTTACCCCCAAGTTTATCATTTCAACCGCTTCTTCATATGAACGTACACCGCCTGCAGCTTTTACCGGAAGCGGGAACGAATTTTCGAGCATTAGCTTTATGACTGGAACAGTCGCCCCGTTTGGCAGTCCGTTTTCGGTTTTATAAAACCCTGTAGATGATTTTACAAATACATTAGCATAATCATCTTCGTCAAAATGGCTCAGTATTACATTCTTTATCAGGGCACTAAGCTGCACAATCTGGTGCTCATTTAGTGCTGCTGCCTCAATAATCCATTTCACTATTTTGTTATTGTCACGCCCCAGCCTTGTACATTTAAGCACTTCTTCTTTCACTTTAGCTATATCCCCAGCTTTAAAAGCCTCGTAATCGGCAACAAAATCAAGGTCATCCGCACCATCTTCAATGGCTTTTTGCGCTTCAGCCAATTTATGTTCCAGCCCTCTGCGACCTTCGGGAAAGTCTATTACCGTACCAATAGCAACTCCTGATTTAGCCGAAGCAATCATTTCCGCTGCCAATGATACCATATCTGGGCGTATCATAATCAGTTTAAAGTTCTCATCAATTGCTTCCTGAATCGCTTTTTTCACTATCTCTGCGTTCTCACTTTCGGACAAGCCTGCCTGTTCCGCAGTTTTTAAATAAGTAGAATCTAAATATTGTTTTATATCCATAATTATATATCAAAAAATATCCCCCGTTAATAGCGGGGGATATATGTTTTATTTTCTTATTCTTTCAAAAAGACACAATACCAATATTGCTATTGCGCTTCCTGCTGTATTGGCCAGTGCATCGGCAACATCGCCACTTCGCTGTTCTGTAAAAAGTGCCTGGCATATTTCTATAAGCACACCATAACTTACAGCTATCAGGAAAACTTTCAGCCTTACATTACCCTTCATTCTTGTCCTGAAGAAAAGACACCAAAAAATGGTAAATACAAAGTAAAATGTTGCATGTACAATTTTATCCTTATACTCAAAACTGAAAGTATCAATACCATCAAAAGTATCCATACTTATGAGGCATGAAACTGTAATAAGGATTGTCCAGGCCGCCGCAGGCCAAAAGAATTTATTAAGCGCCAATCAGTTCTTTGTATTGCTCACTGCTTAGCAGCTGCTCAATTTCAGACACATCAGAAAACTTAACTTTTACCATCCATCCGTTTCCGTATGGGTCAGAATTTACTGTTTCAGGGCTGCTTTCAAGCGAATCATTAAACTCAACTATTTCACCTGAAAGAGGCAGGAAAAGATCTGATACTGTTTTTACAGCCTCTACTGTCCCGAAAACTTCATCTTTAGCAAGTGTCTGGTCAAGTGTTTCTACTTCTACATATACGATATCGCCAAGCTCTTTCTGAGCAAAATCAGTAATGCCTACTGTAGCTGTATCGCCATCAATCTTTACCCACTCGTGGTCTTTAGTGTACTTTAATTCTGAAGGAATATTCATGTTGTTTGTTTTTAGCAAATGTATGTTTTATGCCAATAATTATAAAATGTTTCGCTATTAATTTCCGAAATTATACCTCAGCGTAAAACCTGAACGGATATTAGTAATAGGATAAGCCGTAGATATAACCGCCTTAGAGAATGAATGGTCATAATAGAATATAACAGACAGGTTTTTGCTGAAAGCATAATCAGCAGTGAACTTAATTGTCCAAATATTCTGACCACCACCCAACTGGTTATTATCATAATCCAGATAGCGCACTATAGTTTCGTTTTTCCTTAAAGAGAAGTCTGCCTTCAGGTTAATGTCACTCTTTATAGTATTTGTAGGATTATCTGCAAGGCGGGAGTTTATAGTTACATCTTTTACCCTGTATCCAAGGCCTACAATATATTCGTTTCCTTTAACCTCTGTAAGCAGGTTGTTGTCAAAGCTCATGTTAAGCGTCCTGTCTTTCCTTACCTCTGCCTTAACGTTGAACGAGTTCTTCATTTCAAAATCAACGCGTATAAGCGGGTTGAACTGTTCGGCAAGGTTTACATTCGAAATAATGTTCTTGGTATAGAAGTTACCTACACCCCCGTTATCCTGTCCGTTAGGGTTTTGGTCATATTCAAAGTTAGACCTGTATGCATTAATGTTATAAGATGCCCTGTAACCGTGCTGAAGAGAAAAACGCTTGAACCTAT
>JBQGDD010000070.1:0-1882 GCA_052038845.1 Dyadobacter sp.
CCAGTATCATGTGCAATACTCGTTTTGGGCCAAAACGCTAATTTCAAACCATTGTGCAAATCAAAAAAAGCAACTGCACCATATTCGAACTCTGTCCCAATGATACCTTCCGTCGAAAAACCCAGTCCGTCTCTGTAAAATGCCACCGACTTTTCCAGATTTGTTACTCCCAATGTTAATACTGAAATTTTTGGTTTCATGTGGTGTGCGTTAGGCTTTTTTGTTTAAACTACCACTGGTAATAAAAGTTATCACTTGACTAAGTAAAGTGAAGAGTATTTTAGTTAGATAATTTGTCTTACAAAGTTTCTTGCTATTTCGAGTTCAATATCATTTTTAAGATCCTTTGTTAGTACTTCGTTTAGCCATTTTGGTCCATGGTTTCCAACACTTTTAACAAAGCTTTCCAATTCTCCTATTTCTGGAATTAATAAACCTTTTTCGATAAATTTCATTTGAATACGTTCAAAAGACTGTGTGGCATTTCCACTTGGTATATACGCTTTTCCTATTTCCTTTGCTTCAGTCCAAGGAGATGATTTTTTTAATATTTTGTTTATTTCAGATACCTTGTTTTTAGGAAATATTCTATCGGATACGGAATTTAAAATATTTGTAATCTCATCTTTAACATCCGATGTAAGAAATTCTGGTCTCTTACTTTCAATCTCTTTTTTAACTATATTCCAATCTGCCTGAACATTATCCCAATTTCCACCTAAATCTTCAAAAATAGTTTTTAATGGTTCTTTGTTGTTCAATACATCAAAATCTGCGATGACTTTTATTGGAACATTTAACTTATTCAAAGCTTTAATAGCGACCTGAATTCTAGGCTTTCCACCAACATTTATGAATAAAATGTCTGGATAATTAGTATTTGTATCATCAAAAAGTGATTGTAATACTTCAGAGTAAAATCTGGAGTCAGAGTCACTTTCACATATTACAACTTTAGAATGAAAAAGCCCACTTAGAATATTTGAGTGACGTAATAAGGAATCATTCCAAATTAGATTTATTGCATTTTTATCAAGTATGCTAATGCTGTTTAAATTTTCTTCTCTACTAATTCTAACAATCTTAATATTTTGTGGATTTCCATCCAACAACCCTTTGACAAAATCCTCACTATGCGTTGAAAGAAATAGTTGCTTCTCAGAAGGTAAGTGCTTAGCTAGCATGTTACCTAGCAGTTTCGCTTGGGGCGGATGCAAAAATGCTTCAGGTCCGTCTATAAAAAGTATAGTGTGATGAGAAATGAATGAGTTTAATAGCACTCCTACAAAGCTTCTCATTCCATCGCCTTGTTCATGTAGTAGATCAAGTTTTTCCAACTCTCTAATATACCCTTCGGATACCCTATCCTCTCCTTCTGCAGGAGTAGGTTTCTTGCCAACATATAGAGGTACCTCACTTCCGGCGTTTCTATGTACTACTAGATCTTTTCCAAAAGCTTGATTAAAGTATTCATTGAAGGTATTCTCTAGTTTGTCATTTTTTTGTAAGAAGTGAATAGGATGCTGGATTGCTTGACTTGTCAACTTAATATTTTGGGCTGGGTTGGCAGCTAACAATCTTTGTTCAGTATTTAAAATGTTAGCATAATATGGAAATAGTTCGGCTACTCCATATGAGAAATTGGAAATATAATGTTTTGAATCTTGCACACCAACTTGATATCCAAATCCTTGATACATAGGATACCCATTATTTTCAAATAATAAGGAATTATTTTCTAAATTCTGTTTAATTTCATCTTCACTTCCATCTTTATCAATACAAATTTCTCTTATTATTTTGGACTTGTTTGCTTTTGATCTAAATTTCGATGAAATCTCTTTCAGAGATAAGCTTTTACCTACGTTATTAGCTCCTACAA
>JBQGDD010000071.1:0-2719 GCA_052038845.1 Dyadobacter sp.
TGAAAACGCTCTCCTGCTTTGACACCTGCACTTAATTGTTTTATAGCCTCTGGCTGGTCGCCCATAGGCTTATAATCACTTACAACGTTGAACTTCATATTCCTTTTCCTATTGCTTTTTACAAATATAAGAATTAGTGTGCAGTATTTTAGTATAGTAAGCGGGGAGTGGAAAGTATTAACACTTATTTAAATATTACCGAAACCACATCCCTGAATTTTAAGCCAAGCAGTGTTTTAGCTGTCCCTACAGTTGATGGGTTGCTTTTGTAAATAGCTATTTCAAGAAAGCCTGCCTCGTTAAAAATAGCCAGCTTTTCACCTTCATAATTCTTTAATGAAAAACGTTCATTTACTGTAAAATCAGAGTAACCCTTTTTAATGGATTTTATTGTTTTAGTACCAAACACAATTTCATAATCCCTACCGCGTCCAATGTCCTTAAAAAGCCTTTTGGTAATATTTGTTACACAATTTCCAAAATGGTCTATATAAATAACACAGCCTTTTATATAACCGTTATCGTTAGCAATAACCGGTTGCAATTCATTTATTTCTTTAAGTGATGAAATCTCTCGCCCTATGACATTTAGTAATCCTCCACGAGCCAAGTGGCAGGCAACTTTTACAAATACATCCATGTCAGATGCTTCTTCATGCAGGCGGTCATGTATATTGATTTCCACAATTTTTTGCGGAACTATTTTTTGTGTAAGCAGGCTTAAAATACCGTTATCGGCACAAATAAAGTAATGGCCGTTCCACTGCATGGCAATGTGCCTGTTTTCTTTATTGCGTTCAGCATCTACACCGATGAGGTGCACAGTACCCTGTGGAAAACTGGCATAGGCAGCACCGACAATATAACTGGCTTCAGAAATATTAAAAAGGTCAATATGATGCGATATGTCAATAATCTTCGCATCGCTGTATTCTGATATGATCTTACCCTTTAAAGCGCCCACAAAGTGGTCTTTAAGTCCGTAGTCGGTAGTAAGGGTAATTATTGACATAAAATTGTGTAAAACTTTTACAAAGTGATTTTAAAATTTCACTAAATTTGAATGCAAAGCTAATAATTATATAGCTATTATTTTTAATTAAAACATACTCTCCTTTTGAACGAAAGAATAATCGAACTAACAGACATAGCCCCGAAAGATTTTTGGGGCGCTCAGGACTCCCATCTTGAAACTATAAAAAAATACTATCCTAAACTTAAAATTGTAGCAAGGGGCACCACCCTTAAAGCTTTTGGCGAAAAAGAACTGCTTGACGAGTTTGAAAAGCGTTTTAAGCGCCTTATGCTTCACTTTTCACGCTATAACAATATAGATGATAATGTTATTGAAAGAGTGATACAAAGCGACGGTCAGGTAGAGCAAATGGACCCAAGCGATAAAATACTGGTACACGGGCTGGGTGGCAAACTCATAAAAGCCATGACACCCAACCAACAGAAGTTGGTTGACCTGATGTATACTAATGATATGGTTTTTGCTGTAGGGCCTGCGGGTACGGGTAAAACCTATACTGGTGTAGCTCTTGCTGTTAAAGCCTTAAAAGAAAAACAAGTTAAGCGCATTATACTTACCCGTCCTGCTGTTGAAGCAGGGGAGAACCTAGGTTTCTTGCCAGGGGATATGAAAGAAAAACTCGACCCGTATATGCAGCCATTATATGACGCACTGCGTGATATGATACCACCTGAAAAACTGGAAGACTATATACTGAAAGGAATTGTACAGATAGCTCCCTTAGCTTTTATGCGTGGGCGAACACTGGATAATGCTTTTGTAATACTGGATGAAGCGCAGAACACTACACACTCTCAAATGAAGATGTTCCTGACGCGTATGGGTAAGAGTGCTAAGTTTATGATAACTGGCGACCCGGGGCAGGTAGATTTACCCCGCCGTACCATATCAGGGTTAAAAGAAGCATTGCTTGTGCTAAAGGATATTGAAGGCATAGGTATTATATATCTTGATGATAAAGATGTGGTTAGGCACAGGCTGGTTAAAAAGGTTATTGATGCTTATAAGGCTATTGAGAATCATGATTAATTTATAAAAGTATTGACCTTCGGAATAAAAATCTGAAGGTCTTTTTAATTATTTTTGCAGCTTATAACTACATAACACAACATGAATACTATTACAACTACTGATTTCAATTTTCCTGGGCAAAAATCTGTTTACAGAGGGAAGGTTAGGGAGGTTTATAATATTAATGACGAACTTTTAGTTATGGTTGCTACCGACAGGCTTTCGGCCTTTGATGTGGTAATGCCAAAAGGCATACCCTACAAAGGGCAGATACTAAACCAGATTGCAACCAAATTTATGCGTCTTACGGAGGATATTGTACCTAACTGGCTACTCGATACACCTGATCCTAATGTTGCTGTAGGACATGTTTGCGAGCCTTTTAAAGTAGAGATGGTTATAAGGGGTTATCTTTCTGGTCATGCCGCCCGTGAATATAAAGCGGGACGTAGGGTATTGTGTGGTGTAGAACTGCCGGAAGGCTTAAAAGAGAATGATAAATTCCCTTCACCCATTATTACCCCAACTACTAAGGCTGATAATGGCGAGCATGATGCAGATATCTCCAGAGAGGATATTATTACTAAAGGTATTGTGACCGAAGAAGATTATCAGGTACTTGAAAAATACACAAGGGCTTTATTTAAACGAGGCACTGAAATTGCTGCATCA
>JBQGDD010000072.1:0-3453 GCA_052038845.1 Dyadobacter sp.
AGACGCACTATGGCTATCTAACTTGTATAAACCTTGAATAATTGAAGCTATTGTACATGATTTACCACTTCCAGTATTTCCTAAAATTGCTGCGTGACCTCCAAAAAATTTATCTATATCGACTTTAATATCGTAGTCTGGAAAAATTGTTGATTTACCTATTGATAAGGTTTTATAAACGTTGTATTGTTGATGCATATCATTTATACAATGCTCCTCACAATCTTCCTCACAAACTTTTTTGATTGTGTTTTTGACATTAAAGATTGTGTCTAACTCATGTTGTTTTATGTATAAGGTATCAGTATAAAGTGGTGGATAAACACTTACGCCAAATTCAAATTCATATTCTGAGCCTACCTTTTTTTTTAATTTTAATGTACCGATTGGAAGCACTTCCAAGAATTTACCTGAGAGAACTTTACTTAAAATTTGTTCTTTTGGATTTGTAAAGGGTACGTTCAGGTCTCTTTCACGCACTCCTGCAACCTCTGCAATAATATAGTAATTTTGATAGGGAATAATCACATAGCTATTTAATTGAGCAAAATAATTTATATCATCAAATCCATTTACATTAAAATTTTCTATACCTGATAGAAGTTCAATTGTAAATCTATCGGAGTTAATTGCAACAACTTTACCAATAACTCTTTCCTTGTCGTCTCTATTCATCTCCTCTGTTGATTAACGTTTTAATAGCTTTTTCAATAGTATCATCTATTTCATCATTAGTCATATCTGGGAGAATACTTTCCACAAAACCTTTAAAATAATGTAATTTATCGCCATCATCGGTTTCCCCACCAATAATCCAAATTCTGGGGTCATCTAATTTTTTTAATGTATCAATTTCAGAACTTCTTTCGGGATCACCTAATATAATTAACCTGAAAGAGGGTATAGTAAATGCTTGATAAATCAAATTATTAATATGCTCGTCGCTAAAGCTATATCCTAGAGTAATGAGAATATTATTGTTTCTCATTAATTTTTTCTGAAACTATCTGAATAAATCAGAGTAAGGGCTGCCAAAACTTGCATTATACTTTAAGGGAGTTGGATGTATCATTATATTTTCCTTCTTTTTCAAATTATCATAACTAATATCTTGAATTTCCCTTATACGAAATAGTTTTGAACTTTCTTGGTCACTCACCCAATTTACAGAGCCATGAACTTTATACAAATAGAAAAAGTTATCAATCACGTTCCATTTAGACTGACTTAAATCCATTTTTTCGGATAGGGCATAGTTAAAAATAGTAGGGTTAAAATATTTATGTATTCCCCCCGAAAATCCATTTACATAATGAATTCCTAATCTATCTAGCGCTGTTTCAGAATACAGGTCATAATTAGTGGTAAAAATATTAGCTTTAGGTAAATTTAAGTTCCTATATAATAGTTTGCGATAAAATTTTTCATATAATAGTTGAAGAGGTCTATCCTTACCCTTATTATCTTCATTAAGTATTTTTTTTGTGATATATTCTTTAGCTTCGGAAATTATATTATTAACATTTTCCCGTTTGCTAAAAATATCATCGGTGTCCGATACATTATCTAGGAAAAATTTATAGCTATGAAGAACTCCTAAAAAAAATTCAATATTTTTGAAAAACTCCTTATTTTCTACATTCAATTCCATTTCTTCGGATAACCACTTCTTATTTTTAGCTGATAAATTTTTTGTAAAAAACTCCTTAGCTAAGTAAACCATAGTTGGAATGCCTACCTCTAAATAGGTAGATTTGGGTGGATCATCAGCAGAATCTTCTTTAATAACGTAAGAAGAACATCCCGAGCCTAATAAAAATGATAGATTTTTCCCATCTAAAATTTTATTAAATGATTCTTGAATTTTTTTTACTGCATCATCAGACGATTCTTCTGTATTAATAAAATCAGAATTGCCTTTGAAAAAATAAGGTTTTTTCATAATAGACATATTAGATTATAAAAATAGTTAAAATTATGATTTTAACTGTTAAAAATGCTAGAACTCACTTTGTACTTTATTGAATTAAATTTAATCTCTATACACGGCAAGTCCGAAGTACTTCTTCCCTTGTAAGCCATTTGGTGTATTCTTTACAAACAGTATTAAACCAAGTCTTTACTTCATCAATTCAAAGAATTTTTGTAAAGGAAATCTTTGCAATTTAATGTTTGGGAGACTCTATTCTAAGATAATTTCTATCTTTACATTAACTATCAGTACACCTATATAGGTGGATGAAATAATTTGATTAAGATGAGTAATAACAGTAATCAATTCTTTAGCTGGCTATCAACAACCTTAAAAGATAAAAATTGGCAAATAGCAAAAAGCGGCTTCAAGTTGTCAACTTTCAATGATAATCAACAAATAAGTCCTGAAAGCGGATTTTGGAACAATCCAACTTACGCTACATCTAAGCCACCGAGATGGATTATTAATTTTAATGTTAATAATAATGTTGTCACTGCTTCAGTTCCTTCTAAGCATAAGGCAGATCGCATTGGGCAAGCAAATACTGCGCAAGGTAATGTTGTGGGCATAGCTATCAGGATTGTTCCAGTTTTTAGTTTACCTGACGGCAGTTATCGTCACGAACTATCTTGGGAATGGAATTTGCTATTTCTCACACCATACCCTTTGCTACAAGGATCCTCATCTGAGTCATTTGGATATGATGTAGTTACAGGAAGGCTTACATACAAAGAACAAAATGTAAATTATATGTATGCCGCACTTTTAATGATTGTTAATCCAAATGAAGAAATTATTGTTGGAGCAAATACTATTACTTATGGAGAAACCACTCAGGCATTAAAAGAATTATTACATGTAAGTATTTTTGGGGATGAGCCTGAGATTGTGGATACCTATGATTTATTCACTGAGGCAAGCAATGATATTAGTGAATTAAAACGTGTAATTACACTCAAAATGGATAACGCACCCTCCCCACCTAACCGTATAGCAACACCTACGTCAGTTGACACTCAAGAAGATGACGAACCTGCAGAGTTAATTTTAGAAATCGAAGAAGATAAAGATTTAATTGGAGTTGAAAAAGCTGTCTATAGACAAATAAATGCAGCGTTAAAATCTGGCAAGCAGCATCTAATGCTTTATGGACCACCAGGCACAGGAAAGACGACATTGGCTCGTTGGATTGCAAATAAGTTATCTGGGAATAAGTGGAACTTGATAACAGGTTCAGCAGACTGGAGTTCGCAAGATATTATTGGAGGGTATCAACCAATTGGTAGTGGTGAAGTAGCCTTTATGCCTGGAATATTACTTAAAAATTTTAATCATCCATTGATTATTGATGAGCTTAATCGTTGTGACATAGATAAAGTATTAGGTCCTCTTTTTACAGTTCTTAGCGGACATCACACCACATTGCCATATCGAACTGAAATTAATAATCCCGAAAGCAAGGAGTATGTTATTTTACC
>JBQGDD010000073.1:0-4470 GCA_052038845.1 Dyadobacter sp.
CTCATGGTACAATAAAGAGAGCGACCGGGCAGAGAGCATCTGTACGCTGATTTCAAAATTTGAAGAAGGTGGCAATGCCAATGTAAAAGCGGTAAGCGATGATAATATCGCTGTTTTTACAGCTAAAGACTGGAAAGGCTACAGCAAAGAAAAACAGGATACACTGCTACTGAAATACAGGCTTACTTACCTTGCCGAAATTGAAGTGAACTGGTGCCCGGCATTAGGAACGGTACTTGCAAATGACGAAATAGTAAACGGAGTATCTGAAAGGGGAGGGCATCCTGTTATTCGTAAAAAGATGACGCAGTGGAGCATGCGTATTTCTGCTTATGCAGAACGCCTGTTGCAGGGACTTGATACTATTGACTGGACAGAATCGCTAAAGGAAAGCCAGCGTAACTGGATAGGGAAATCGGTAGGGGCATCAGTAGTATTTAAAGTAAAAGATTCTGAATCAGAAAAAGACACGGTAGATTATTTCCTGTCGGGAGATGATACTAACGATTATAGTATTGAGGTATTTACTACCCGCCCCGATACTATTTTTGGGGTAACCTTTTTAACCCTTGCACCGGAACATGAGCTGGTGGCTAAAATAACTACACCCGAACAAAAAACGGCTGTAGAACGTTATATAGAAGCTACGGCAAAGCGCAGTGAGCGTGACCGTATGGCAGATGTAAAAACAATTTCGGGGGCGTTTACCGGAGCCTATGCCGAACATCCGCTTACTAAAGAACCTATACCAATATGGATAGGCGATTATGTACTTGCAGGCTATGGTACTGGAGCTGTAATGGCGGTACCGGCAGGAGACCAGCGCGATTATGATTTTGCAAAGCACCTCGACATCCCGATAACCAGTATATTTGAAGATATTGATATTTCAGAAGAAGCTTACAGCGTAAAAGATAACACTGTTAAACTGACCAATTCTGATTTTCTTGATGGGCTCACGTATAGAGAGGCATCTAAAAAAGTAATTAAAAACCTTGAAGATTTAGGGTTGGGTAAAGGGAAGGTTAACTACCGCCTTCGTGATGCAGTTTTCAGCAGGCAAAGGTATTGGGGCGAACCGTTCCCTGTATATTACCTGAACGGAATGCCGCAGATGATAGAGGCAAAACACCTGCCTGTGCGCCTGCCTGAAGTAGAAAAATACCTGCCCACAGAAGACGGACAGCCGCCATTGGGTAACGCAGGCGATTGGGCGTGGAGCATTGTTGAAAATAAAGTGGTAAGCAATGAGCTTATTGATAATATATCGGTATTTCCGTTAGAGCTTAATACTATGCCGGGATGGGCGGGCAGCTCATGGTACTGGCTGAGGTATATGGATCCGCATAATGAAGAGGCATTTGTAAGCAAAGAAGCCGAAACCTACTGGCAGAATGTAGATTTATACATTGGCGGTAGTGAGCACGCTACAGGGCACTTATTGTACAGCCGTTTCTGGAATAAATTTTTAAAAGACCGTGGCTATATAACGCACGAAGAGCCTTTTAAAAAGCTCATAAATCAGGGGATGATATTGGGTATGAGTGCTGTGGTGTACCGTATTTCTGGCACTAATAAGTATATCTCTAAAAACCTTGTAAAAAACTATGGTGTGCAGCCACTACATGTAGATGTGAGCATGATTAATGCATCTGATGAGCTGGATATCGAAGCTTTAAAAGCATGGCAGCCATCCTTTAAAGATGCGCAGTTTATACTGGAAGACGGTAAATATATTGTGGGGCGTGAGGTTGAAAAAATGTCAAAACGCTGGTATAATGTTGTAAACCCAGATGATATATGCAACCAGTATGGTGCTGACACCTTAAGGCTGTATGAAATGTTCCTTGGACCCTTAGAGCAGTCCAAGCCCTGGAATACAGCAGGTATTACCGGAGTGAGCGGTTTCCTTAAAAAATTATGGAAGCTATATTTTAACGACAGCGGGCTAATTGTTACCGCTAACCCGGCAAGCCCGGAAGCTTACAAAATACTGCACCGCACTATTAAAAAAGTACAGGACGATATAGAGAATTTCTCCTTTAATACATCGGTAAGTTCTTTTATGATTGCGGTAAATGAGCTTACGGCAATTAACTGCCATGAGCGTGTAATATTAGAGCCATTGGCAGTACTTATATCGCCTTATGCACCCCACATAGCCGAGGAACTTTGGCATAGGCTGGGACATCAGGGCAGTATCTCTAAAGTGCCCTTCCCGATATTTAAACCTGAATATCTGGTAGAGAGCAGTAAAGAATATCCGGTATCTTTTAATGGTAAAACCCGATTTAAGATAGAATTGCCTATGGATATGCCTAAAGAGGAAATTGAAAAAACCATATTGGCAGATGAGCGTACACAGCAGCAACTAAATGGGCAGGCACCTAAAAAAGTAATTGTAGTGCCGGGCAAAATTATAAATATAGTAGGATAGCCTTACTTGAAATTTGACGAAAAAACCTCAACTTTAAAATATAGTTGAGGTTTTTTCGTTATTAACAGGAATTTTTTCGCATATATTTGTAATATCCTTAATATTAATTCAAAACCTTATGAAAAAAATTATCTGTTTAGCTACTGCCCTCTTAGGGCTTCAGTTTTCTTATGCTCAGGATGATGTTATTGTACAGAATTATAATGACCCCGATGATATAAAATTTTCATTCTATTTTGGTGGTGGAATTGCAGTTTTGGGAGATTATAATATTAACAGGAACCTACAGGCTGCTGGTATGCCGTCAATTAATGAGGTAATGCCGGAACTAAGTTTGGGATATACAATATCTTCGCACAATATAGCATTTGATTTTGAGGTTAATGCTAATTTTATGGATAAGTCTGTAGATAATCACAGGTTGCGCATTTTTGGTTCTGGAATAAAGATGAGAGGGCACTACATCCCGTATAAAACAGATGCTTTTTTTGTTTCGGGTGGTTTAGATATATCTTATGTAACTACACAATTTGCTCTTAATGACCGAAATAGTGTTATAGATCTTAATGATCTTGATCCTGTAACACAAACGGGGCACATCAGCCTAAATAATGCTCTATTATATACGGGACCGTCTGTAGCTGTTGGGTTATTTCAGAATAAAGCATTCCCTATGCGAATTAATGTAGGTTATGATTTTGCACTCACTAACGGGAGATGGAAATCTGAATTTGCAGATGTAGTAAATAGAGTAGGCGAAAGTGGGCACAGCCGATTTTACGCAAAAATTAACTTGCCTATTTTTAATTAGTGTATGACAAAATAACATTTAAAGCCAGTCTGTAAAGATTGGCTTTAAATTTGCTGTACTATTTTAAATTAAACGCTATAAAACAATGCTGATAGAATATTATATACTGATAGGTATTATTGCCCTTGTAAGTTTTGCGGTAAGTTCAAAACTTAAGAGCAAATTTAATTATTACTCCAAAGTGCATTTGCGCAATGGTATGAGTGGGGCAGAGATAGCCCAGAAAATGCTTGATGATAACGGCATTTTTGATGTAAAGGTAATTTCTACACCCGGGCGCTTAACAGACCACTATAATCCAACCGATAAAACTGTAAACCTGAGTGAAGCGGTGTATAATCAGCGTAATGCTGCGGCTGCGGCTGTAGCGGCACATGAGGTGGGGCATGCTGTGCAGCATGCTACAGCATATGAAATGCTGCAACTGCGCTCTAAGCTGGTGCCTGTAGTAAATATTTCTTCGGGGTTATCGCAGTGGCTTGTGCTTGGCGGGCTTATATTAGGAGCTGCATCGGGTGTTGGTTTTGCATTTTACGTGGCTGTTGCCGGGTTGGTACTTATGGCTATGGCTACACTGTTCAGTTTTATAACACTGCCGGTAGAATATGATGCCAGTAACCGTGCGCTTGCATGGCTTAAAAATAAAAATATGCTGAGTCAACAGGAATACAAAGGAGCAGAAGATTCGCTTAAATGGGCTGCAAGAACCTATCTTGTAGCGGCAATAGGTGCGCTTGCTTCACTTGTGTTTTGGGCGTTGCAGGTATTTGGCGGAAGAGATTAATTTATCTGTAGTAAATAAACAAACGGCTCTGCAATTGCAGAGCCGTTTTGTTTATAGCTGTATCTGCCGTTCTATCTGCTGTTCAAGCGAAATAAATGTTTCTGTGCGGCTAACGCCTTTAATGGGTTGTACTTTGCTGTTAAGCAACTGCATAAGGTGCTCATTATCCCGGCATATCATTTTTATAAGTATAGACCAGTTTCCGGTGGTGTAATGGCATTCTAATACCTCGGGTATTTTGCGCAGTTCCTTTACCGCTTCGGGGTTACTGGCTGCTTTATCAAGATAAATGCCTACAAAAGCAAGTGTGCTGTATCCCAACACTGTTGTGTTCACTATAAATTTATAACCTGCTATAACACCTGCCTGCTCCAGCTTGCGCAGCCGCTGGTGTATTGCCGCCCCCGATATGCCTATTTTCCCTGCAATCTGCAATAT
>JBQGDD010000074.1:0-2629 GCA_052038845.1 Dyadobacter sp.
GAATCTACATCTGGCCCACCAAGAAAATACTACGGGCTTACTGATGAAGGAAGAGAATTTTTAAAAGAACTTAGTATTACCTGGACGGAATTATCCGATGCAGTAAGTATAATAACCAGCCAAAACAAATAGTCATGAATAAAACAGTAAGTATAAATTTAGGAGGGCTTTTTTTCCATATAGATGAAAACGCCTATCAAAAATTAAACAGTTATTTTGATGCCATAAGAAAATCGCTTTCACCTGATGGCAGAGAAGAAATAATGAACGACATTGAAAGCAGGATTGCTGAACTGCTAACCGAAAAGCTTAAAAATGATAAGCAGGTTGTAGGCATTAAAGAAGTAGAAGAAATTATAGCTGTAATGGGCGAACCCGAAGATTACCGCCTGGAGGATGAAGCTGAAGCTCCTAAAAGCACTTACAGCTACAACCAGTACGCCTATACCAAAAGCAGAAAGTTTTACCGTGATGGTGAAAAAGCTATTGTTGCCGGTGTATGCGCCGGTATAGGGCATTACTTTAGGATAGACCCATTATGGATAAGGATATTATTTATCATTTCTCCTTTTATATCATTTGGTACCAGCCTTGTTATTTATGTGCTATTGTGGATATTAATACCAAAAGCCATAACCACAACCGAAAAACTTGAAATGACCGGAGAGCCAATAAATATATCTAATATAGAGCGCAAGGTTAAAGAAGAGATAGACGGCATAGCTGCTAAATTTAATAACATAGATTATAACAAAATTAACGACAGGGCAAAATCTGGGGCTGAAAAACTGGGAAACGGTTTAGGCAATGCTTTCATGGCCATTTTTAAAGGTATTGCCAAAGTTATAGGGGCCGTTATAACCATTTTTGCAGCAATTGTGCTTGCCGGGCTTATAATTGCATTTTTTACTATGGTATTTTCTAGTGCAATGGTAGAAATGCCCTGGTATCAGTATGCCAATATGGGTAACTATACAGATACACCTTTATGGCTTTTAGGGCTGCTTGGGCTGTTTACCATAGGTATTCCTTTCTTTTTCCTTTTTCTCTTAGGCCTTAAAATACTGTCTGACAATCTTAAACCAGTTGGAAGTATTACAAAATATACACTTTTAGCTATATGGATACTCTCAGTCGCGGCTACGGTATACTTAAGTTTAAGGCAGGCTAATGAGATAAGCTATGAGGGTAAAACCATGGACACTAAAGATATAGAATTGTCTAAAAACGATACACTCTATGTAAAATTCAGGTACAATGACTTTTTTGCCAAGACAGTAGATAATAATACCGATTATAAAATTATTCAGGATGCCGATAAGAATAATATTATATACTCTAATAATATCGAAATTTATTTTCTTAAAACCGATAAGGATACGCCCTATATGCAGATAGAGAAAAACGCTGAAGGCGGCTCACTTTCTGATGCAAGGCAAAGGGCCGAAAAAATAAACTATGACTTTGAACTGCAGGGTAACAGGCTGGTTTTAAACAACTATCTCACTACAGATATAGAAAGCAAATTCCGTTCGCAGCGTGTAAAACTATTTGTATATTTACCCGAAGGTTATCACCTGTTTACAGATAAAAGCATAAGGCATTATAACAGGTCAGGATATTCAGGTTTTGATATTCCATACAGTGAAGAAAATCATCTGTACTTTATAGAAGATGAAAGCATTAAGTGCCTTGATTGCCCCGATGAACCCGAAATTTCGGAAGCTGCAGAAGGTATAGATTTTGAAGAGACAGATGATTTTGACATAGATGCCGAAGAGGTTGATGGGGAAGTTAATATAACGGTAAATAACAATAGAATAAGGGTAAAAACTAAGAAAAATTAATTACTAATATTAAAAACAATGGTAAAAGTTATAATCCATATTACAAAAGTTGTTGTTGCGGCAATTTTAACATTGCTGTGTGTATCCTGTGGTTTTGAAAGGGTTAACGGCAGTGGCAACGTAGTTACGCAAAACCGCAATATCACACAGGAGTTTACAGCAGTGGCTGCATCATCAGGTATTGATGTTGTTATTGAGCAGGGCAATGAAAGGGCAGTTATTGTAGAGGCTGATGATAATTTACAGGAACATATAAAAACAGATGTGAGAGGTAAAGAACTAAAAGTATCATCTGATGTTAATATAGGCCGTTCCGGCTCTAAAAAAGTTATCGTAAAGTTACCTGTTATTGAAAGTATTGAAGCATCAAGCGGTTCAAGCGTAAAAAGTAGGAATACACTAAAAAACAGCTCTATGGCACTTTCAACAAGCAGCGGAAGCAGTATGGAGGTTATCATCAGCAGTAAAGATGCAACCTGTAAAAGCAGCAGCGGAAGCGGGCTTACTGTGAGTGGTAAAGCAGATAAGCTAAAAACAGATTCATCCAGCGGAAGTACTATAAATGCGAAAGAGCTAAATGCTAATAATGTAACAGCAGAAGCATCCAGCGGAAGCACAACATACATTAATCCTGTAAAAAGCCTGTCTGCAAAAGCATCTAGCGGAAGCACAGTTAAATATATGAGGACACCCGATAAACTTGACAAGAATATATCTTCAGGGGGCAGTGTTTCTCAGGAATAAATAATAAAATTAATTTTTATTAGTTTAAATAACACCGG
>JBQGDD010000075.1:0-3032 GCA_052038845.1 Dyadobacter sp.
TTTATCTAATGCCGATTTAGTATTACAACTGCATATACTTGAAAGGGAAACTTTTTTGGCAATATGGATTGCCGTTTTTGGTGCGCTTGCTTTATATCTATTCGGGAAGATTACGCTGCCGCATGACAGTGTTATAAAACATATATCAGTAGGCAGGCTTATGCTTGGTTTGCTTGTACTGTCATTTACTGTATACCTTGTGCCCGGTTTGTGGGGCGCACCGCTAAAATTAATAAGTGGTTTTCCACCATCGCCAACATATAGTGAATCCCCATTCGGATTTGGTGGTAAAGGTGGTGGGGCAGCCGGAACCGATGTAGGCGACCTGCCTGAAGGAGGGAAAATTGCAGCTCACGGCCTTATCTCTTTTGAAGATTATGAGAAAGGCTTAAAGTATGCAAAAGAAGTGGGTAAACCCGTATTGATAGATTTTACGGGCTATGCCTGTGTCAACTGTAGGAAGATGGAAGATAATGTATGGTCTTATGAAGGCATATTATCTGTTTTAAAAGAGGATGTAGTATTGATCTCACTATATGTTGACTATAAAAAGGAACTCCCGGAGAGCGAACAGTATATCTCTGAAACTACAGGTAAAAAAATAAAGACTATAGGTAATAAATGGAGCGATTTTCAGGTAACACGATACAAAGCTAATGCACAGCCCTATTATGTATTGATGAATCCTAATACTGAAGAAAGCCTGAATGAACCTGTAGGCTACACACCTGATATTGATGAATATTTAGAGTGGCTGCGTGAGGGCGTAGGTAATTACAGCAAATAAAAACACAAAAGAGATGATTTTTTCATCTCTTTTGCATTATATGTCTTTTATTAATTTTCGTGCAGCAGTCTGCACAGGATCCCAAACAGGTGAGAAGGGCGGGGCATAAGAGAGGTCTAAATCTATAATGTTTTGTAATGTAAGGTTGTGCGTTAAAGCTGTTGCTAATACATCTATACGCTTGGCAGCACCCTCTTCGCCTATAATTTGCCCGCCAAGTAATCTGCCGCTGTTTTTTTCTGCTAATAGCTTTACCGTTATTTTTTTGGCTCCGGGGTAGTAATGCGCTCTCGTCATACTGTCTATAGTTCCTGTTACATATTCAATTTCCAGGGCTTTAAGCTCTTTTTCCAGTAATCCTGTACGGGCAACTTCATAACTGCATATCTTGCAAACAGCAGTGCCTACAGCACCGGGAAAAAGAAGTTTTTCGCCTACTATGTTACTTCCCGCTACTAAACCTGTTTTGTTGGCAACTGTGCCCAGCGCTATATAAAAGTGTTTTTTACTTACAAGGTTAAGTGTTTCTGTACAGTCACCTGCCGCCCATATATCAGCAATGTTAGTCTGCATTTGTGCATTTACTTTTATTGCATTTTTAATACCAAGCTCAATACCTGAACCTTCAAGAAATTCTGTATTTGGCGATGATCCCATGCCTAAAATAACCATGTCGGCTTCTATAGTACGCTTATCAGAAACCACAGCCGATACCTTCCCGTTTTTTGTTTCAAAGCCTTTAAGTTCTTCTTTATTGTACAGCGTTATACCAAGGCTACGTATAGCTTCAGATATTTTTTCGCCCATATCAGGGTCAACAGTATTCATAACCTGTGCAGAGCGGTTAATAATAGTTACTTCTAAGCCCCGTATAAGCAAAGCCTCAGCCATTTCTAACCCAATGTACCCACCACCTATAATAACAGCTTTTTTAGGCTTTTGTGTTTCTATAAAATTTTCAACCTTAATTCCGCTTTTAAGTGTTGATATACCAAATATGCCATCAGCGTCATATCCTTTTACATCAGGACAATATGATTTACCGCCTGTAGCTATAAGCAACTGGTCATAATCCTGCCAAAATTCGGTATCATTACCAATATCTAAAACTTTAACTTGTTTTTTTTCGCTGTTTACGGCTGTTACGCGATGAAGTGTGCGTACATCAATATTATGCTTTTCCCTGAACTCTTTGGGGCTTCTAACAATAAGTTCTTCAGAAGTCTTTACTGTTTCTGATATAAAATATGGTATTCCACAGGCAGAATATGATGTATATTGTGATTTTTCGAATACTATAATTTCTCTTTCAGGCTGTTCACGCCTCACTTTAGATGCGGCTGACATTCCTGCGGCATCACCGCCAATTATAACAAGTCTGTTTTTCATTGTAAATTTAATTTTACGAGTGCAATAGCATCATTCAAAGAAGCGGTAGCACAAGTAAAGCTATATCCTTAATTATATAAAAGAAGGCTAAATTAAAATAATAAATATGGTTAGAGTTAAAGCTTATTGCAGGATATACTGGCTTAAAATCTGGTATACTTCATTTACATCATTATTTTTGCCAAACTGCTTTGTAATAGGCTCTCTTTCACCCCTTATCCAAATTTTCAGTTCGGCATCAAGGTCAAGCATTCCGGCACTTTCCTTTGCAAACCTGATGATACTGGTATAAGGTATAGACTGATAGCAGGCTTTTGACCCGGTTAATCCTTGTTTATCTACCAATATTAGTCTTTTATTAGTAAAAACAAACATATCCTTAAATATCTTATAAGCTTTCTCAATTTTTTCACCGATTACTAAAACAGGTTCGAATTCTTTACGAACCTTATCTATTGAAACTTCGGATGCGTGTCCTAATATAGCATTAAATAATCCCATGATTATATATTTTATTATTAAAAATAGTACAGATTTTTATTTCAGAAAAATTAAGCTATTTATTTTAAGTGAAATTTGTGATAATAATTGATTCCATAATTAATTATATATTACATACAAACGCAATAATTTTCTTATTTTCGACTCCTAAATTTTTTATATGCTGATAAAAGTATTCGGGAGTGCCGTATTTGGTGTAGAAGCCACTACTATAACTGTAGAAGTAAACATTGATAAAGGTATAGGCTATCACTTAGTAGGACTGCCCGATAATGCTGTAAAAGAGAGTAGTTACCGCATAGCAGCGGCATTAAAAAATAACAGCTATCAACTTCCGGGTAAAAAGATAACTATT
>JBQGDD010000076.1:0-2239 GCA_052038845.1 Dyadobacter sp.
ATAGGCACCCCATAAATAATAGGGTACTTGCGTTGGCAGGTAGTACATTCTAAAATACCCTCAATTACATTCTCTTCAATATCTTTTGCAAATGTTTGTAATTTTAAATCCTGCTTATCAAATGGGCAACATAGTTTTTTAATAGTCTTTACTCTCATATTTTAAAATTTAATTATTAAGGGCATCTTTATACTCCTTAATTTTTTCTGATGGCTTATCAGCACTCAAAATGCCAGATATTACTGCTACCCCATCAAAAGAGGTTTCTTTTTTTAATGTAATTATATTTGACGGCGTTATACCCCCTGAAACAAACAATGGCATTGAAGTTATTGTCCTGGCTGTATTTACAGTAGCCGGCATTACTATACTGCACTCACCTGCCGATGCTGTAGGAAACATTGCACAAAAGGATATATAATCACAATTGTTCTCTTGTGCCCAGTGTACAGTATCTAAATTTCCTGAACAGGTAATACCTGTTAAAAACTCCCTCCCTACTGTTTTTCTTATACTTTCTATATCATCTGGAATTTTATCAAAATGTATTCCCTGTATGTAAGATGATTTCGCAAGCAGCTCCCAATCCTCATTTATAAGTAATGGTACATTGTAAAAGCTGCATAACCCGGCAATGTCTTCAATAAACTCTAATTTATCTGGTCCCTCCTGCCAGTTATTCCATATCTGCACAGCACTTATACCTGCTTTTAACGCTTCCGAAAGTTTACTTAACAACAATACCTTTTCCATAGCCGGGTCGAGCACCAGGTAAATACCCCCCGTTATTTTTAAGTTGTCCTGCATTATTTCCATCCTTTTTTAAATGCTGAAAAAAAAGCTTCCCAATAAGGGTCTTTATCATAATAAGTCATATCTCTTTCTTCTCCGTTTTCAATCAGTCTGTAGCCCTGCTCTTTATCTGTAAGCTGTCCTACAACAGTTGCTTTAATATTTTCAGCCTTTAAGCGCTTTATTACCTGACGGGCATATTCTTTTTTTGCAGCAATTAGCATACTCCCTGCACCTATGCTGTACCTTGCATCGATATCAAAAATGCTGCATATATGCTGCTGTGTCTCACCAATGGGCAATAAATCATTATCTATAGTAAAACCTGTACCCGAAGCTATAGCCATTTCAAAAATGGCATTAATTACTCCCCCTTCGGTTACATCGTGCATGGCTGTTACCTCATTATACCCCGTAGCTTTTCCTTTTGCAGTTAGCCCATCCTGCAACGACGATGTTTTATAAAACAGTTCACACCCTTTTTGATATACTTCATTTCCCAGTTTATTTTTAATTGTTTCAGGAAAACTCATAGCCAATATAGCAGAAGATGATAGGGCGCATTCTTTAGTTACAATAAGTACATTTCCCGGTTCGGCTTTATTGCTCAGTAAAATATCATCAAACGGGGCAGTAAGCAGCATGGTGCCACCACCTGAAATGGTTGAATTTTGTCCCTCTATACCGCCGGTATGTCCACCTGTAACAGCAACACCAATGGTATTACAATACTTATGTATATAATCCCAGTAAATTTTAAAATCATATTTTGTTAAAGTGGGTGGCAGGTTTAAAACCATTTGCGCATACATAGGCGAAAAGCCTGTGGTAGCCATATCGTTAGCCATAAGATGTACTGAAAGCCATGCTGATTCCTGCAAACCGAGTGACGGTATTAAGGACAGAGGGTCGCTGGTGAGTGCTAAACCCTGCCAACCGGGCAGTTTAATTAAAGATACATCTACGCCAAAAGCGGGTCCCTGTGTTACTTCGCTGCGGGTGCGCCCACAATTTGGCAGGATTATCTGGCTGAAGTTATCTATCCCTATTTTTCCTGATAGCGACATAACAATTAGTCTAAGAATTTAACGTACACGCCAAAAAAGTCGCCCACAGGCACACCCCACTGTTGCACCGGGAACCATTTTGGCAGTCCTGTACATGTCCACTCTAGGCTATATTTCCTTCCTTTCAGTGCTTCTTCAATCTTTTCGGTAAGCATAGCGGGAGTATAAAAAGTTGCCGTTACATAAAACGGATTTTTTCCAAAGGCCTGCTGTACACGGCGACGGATAAACTTGGGAGAATTTCTATTCATCATCCCCATAGCGATACCATATCTCGCTACGCGTGCAGATTCTCTAATCACCTTGACAGGGTCTTTATAGTACTCAAATGTCGTAATGAAAGCCAAGGAATCAAATGTCTGATCTTTAAAAGGCATATA
>JBQGDD010000077.1:0-3921 GCA_052038845.1 Dyadobacter sp.
AAGTAGCTGGAGGTAAAGCGAATTTCATCATGAAATACAACTCCATGAATCAGCAAGGTAAGATCCGCACACCTTCGACCGACGAATTAATGCCGACAATTGCTTGTCAAAATCGGTTGGGATTAGTGCAGACTTCCTTCATTGCGAAGTACTTTAGTGGTGATCCATTTGGGCAAGTAACCTCAGTCGATAATCCGCTATCTTCAATCACAACTATTGATCATAATTCATTCGTAAATGTTGAACCATTTGTATTAACTAGCAATTTTGGAGGAATATCCCGTTCAGTAGCAGAGCCATGCCCTACGGTATTGGCCAGCAGAAAACACCACTACGTTGTTAATCCTTCCTTTCTGGCAAAGTATTACGGGAATGGTGATAATGTGCAGTCGATTAATGAACCCGCTGGCACGCTTACAACGAAAGATCGATTTACACTTATTCAAACAAATTGGCTGGATAAGTCCTATTCTGGAGAACATAATCATCAATCGGTCGACCGCCCAGCTGGAACATTGTTGACCAACGATAAACATTCATTAATGACCGCTAAGGGATTTATCTACAACCCTTCACACGGTGGACATACGATGCATATCGAACAACCATGCCCGACGATCATTGCTAGACAGGACAAAGCTCCTCTTTACTTCATTCAGTACGATTTGTGCGAACATGTGACAATTGAAGTGTACGATGGCGATTCCGAAACGTTGATCAAAATCAAAGAGTTCATGGCCATGTATGGAATTTCCGATATCAAGATGCGTATGCTCAAAGTTTCGGAACTAAAGCTTATCCAAGGGTTTCCGGCAGACTACAGATTATATGGAAATCAATCAGATCAAAAGAAGTTTATTGGCAATAGTGTCGTGCCGCATGTGGTAGAAGCCTGGGCGGAGCAAGAGGGGCAGCAGCTGTCACTGGTTGCTGCCTAAATGAATTTGTAATAACAAGATGAAAGCTTAATCGTAAGCACTGCGATACAATGGATCTGTAGAATAACATTTTATAATATTTTTAATTTCATCCAACTCATAAGCAAATCGTATATACCCATCCTTGTAATCACTTATATCATCGCACCCGAAATCAAAGAATAATTCAAATCTGTAGACAAAAGTACCATTGTAAGTAATATCGTTAATTTTGAAATCCATCAATTCTGAATCCGTAACTTCTGGTGCCCCTCCATCTGGTTCATATAAAGTTGCAACTTTACTGTCCAAAATCTTTAACTCACTTTCGTAGTCTGGAATAGCGAAATTGGCAGCATCTTTTATAAATGTTTCGACCTCAATTTCATCATTCTTAATTTGATAAATCTCTTCGTTACTTATATCTAACTCAAACTCTAATTTTTCCATTCTCTAATTTATCATTTTTTTATATTATTGTTAAAAATATTGATTAAACCTATAACCATATGAAAGCAACTACCCAGTACAATGACTTAATTGGAACAGCCGCAGCGGATGTGGCAGACTATCCTGCTAATTCACTAGAAGAATTAGGTAAAAATTTTGGTTTGGATACAGAGATCTACCAAGTAATAGGTGTTACCGTTTACGGTGTAGATCCACCATCTGTATCAATATTATGTATTGAAAAATCCTCGGGGAATAAGAAAAAAATACATATTGACAGGGAATTCGATTTCCATCATGAGGTATTTAAACGCATGGAATCTGTATTAATTGATAAATACTACGACAATCCAGAAAATTTATCAGAACATGATTTTGAAGAAACCCAACTTTCTGATATAGTAGAGGAATAAATACATATAAGGTACCATATTAAAAGGAGCGTTTTCATCACCATATTTCCCCCCTTAAATACTCCTCACTGATATTATCCAAAGCATCTGCTATAACAAGTAGGTGCTTTGCAAGGAGAGAGTTATTGATTATCCAACAATAACACAATCAAAATAATAAGTCTTCCGAGAATGTAAATCCCTAATGGCGCAAGAAAAAACCACTTAAAAGCAGAGTACTGCCGCTTAGTCCATGATCTGAATATTTTAGGTCTTTTCATATTGAAGAAGGCGGCTAACACTGTGCCAGTATTCCAAACTTTGTCGTATATTCAGATGTAAATTATGAACTACCATGACACGTAGAAGGATTTTCCGAATTAGTTCAGACGAGCTGAAAACCAAAATGATGTTTGGCGCAGCACTTGGTATTATTCTAGTTAGCCCTTTTATATATGGCAATACGCCACACAATGTCGATTGGGGATTTTTTTGGTTTATAAAGCCACTAGTTTTGATTCCATTATCAGGTGCCGTTGGTGGGGCGATATACTATATTTCTACTAGATATATGCAGCATTTGCTACCAAAATGGTTGCTTTTAGGACTGGGATCTCTGCTTTTAGCTGTATCTATTTGGGTAGGCTTGATTTTGGGTTTAGATGGGACATACTGGAATTGATTTCACAGTTTTACCTTACACCCACACCTCACCAATTAAATCCTTTTCATTAATATTATCTAAAGCATCCTGAATTATGAGCAAGTGAAGTTCTTGTCCGGGCATGCTAATTTCATCAAGTTCTTCACTGTAAATATCTAAGAATTCCATTAAATCAACCGTGTCTGGATACCATGAGGGATTTTCACTGCTAAGTGGAGATTTTGACCGTAAAATATTATAGCCTCGCTCTCGCAAGGAAAGTAGTACTTCATAGGTCAGCTTAACATATTTCATTTCAATTTAATTATAGGTATGAATTTTGAGTAACGAATAATCCATGAAAACCTACCTATTTATAACCTTCGGCATATCCCTAATGGGAATATCTTTGTACGCTTATAGTAAGCATACGACAATGCTTGAAATGTTACTAATTGTACCTGCATTCTTGTGCGGATTTATATCGTTCTCAGTAGGTTTAATATCTAACGTAGAAGTCCCTAATTAATTATTAGATTTCAATTATGTGTTATCATACTGCTACTCCAGGAAAAAAGGAATTACAGAAAGCGATTAAAGGCAAAGACGTGCTTTACAATCAGCCAGAGATCTTCCATGTTAGCGGATTCACTCGGCCATACCTTCCAGTAACGTTAAATAGCAACGTAGATGAGATCATTCCGGCCAGATGGAAGCTTATACCTTATTGGAAAAAAAGCGAAGTAGATGCGAACAAATCAGCCAACACGCTCAATGCCCGAGGTGATGAGATATATGAGAAAAACTCTTACAAATACCTAATTGGAAAATTCAGAGGTTTACTATATGTAAATGGATTTTTTGAGCCTCATGCTAAAGATGGCAAAGTCATTAATCAGAATTTTTTTGTGTATATGCCGGATCGAGAGATATTTACTTTAGGCATAGTCTACAATATGTGGCGAAATGAAGAAGGAAAAGAGTATCCTACATTTTCCATATTGACCACAGAAGCAAACAAGCAAATGGCTGGCATCCATAACGTAGGCAAACGCATGCCTCTAATCGTTCCGGAAGAAAGTCGTGACGCTTGGTTATTCGCTGATGGTCGTGAGGAGATTGAGCAGCTGATAATTCCATTTAAAGGTGAGCTTGCTAGCCATCGCACGGTGGAAGTAACTAAGATGAGAGGCAATACCAACTATCCAAGCATTCAGGATATGATTACCTAGTTTTCTTTTTAAATGTAATGTCGTATTCCTCCAATTTTGCAAGTACGGCATGCAACTCTTCGCTAGCTTTTCTAACCCATTCTGCGCGCTGTTTAATTGCTGCCATGGGACTCATTACTTTAAAATCAGGATCTGGCCTAAATTCAGAAGGATCTTTGTAGAAGTCATCCCACTGATCTGCAAACTCGTCTGGAGTGTAGAATTTCTTTTTGCTGATGTGATATATCCAGCATTCATTAACTTTTGCATCTTTATAAAGAGCTACTGCCCTCGAAGGCATCTCTTTT
>JBQGDD010000078.1:0-6963 GCA_052038845.1 Dyadobacter sp.
ATGAATATCCTGACAGCAGGTATGCAGAGATTATTAGAAACCCAACATCTGAAATAGAAAATAATGAAAGTCCGGAGGCTGTATATGCCGCGCTTTACAAACAGGTGGAACAGGGCAGGCAGAGAGAGGTACTGCCTGAACTGGAAGAGCGTATTGAACTATATACAGGCGAGGACATAGTATCTAAATATGAATTGCTTAAGGCAAATGTTACAGGCAGGCTGGAAGGTTTGGAGGAATACAAAAAAACACTCAACTTTGTAGCACTTAACTATCCTAACAGCGATGAGGGCAAGGAGGCAGAAGTACTTTTAAAGACGGATATAGTGGCTATGGAAAAGCTGAATTTTGGTGCTCCGGCAGATTCGTGGAAAATAATATTTAAGTTTAACCAGGATGATGCAAAGGTAAAGCCGCTTAAGGAGAAGATACAGAAGTACATTAAGGAGGGGCTTAATAACAGGATTATTATAACAGAGGATATTTATACTGCAACAGATAATTTTTTAGTAGTACACGGGTTTAACAGCAAGCTGGCGGCAGAAGACGCGGTATCTGTACTGAAAGAATACAAAGAGTACAGGATTGCCGAAACACCGGATATTATTTCTACCGAAGATTATAAAGTAGTGCAGATAAAAAAGAACTTTACAGAATTTCAGGCTTTAAAATAAAAATATCATGTTCGAAAAATCTCCCAAATCTACGGCTGACCTTGGTAAAACCAACAGGATTGTAGAGGGCACAATAATTAAAGGAGACATTATATCAAAAGCAGATTTTCGTTTGGATGGCGAGCTTATTGGCAACTTTACTTCTCCCGGCAAAATTGTTATTGGTCCTGCGGGAAGTGTAACAGGAGATATTACCTGCAAAAATGCAGATATAGAAGGTTCCTTTAACGGAAAACTTGATATTGAAGAACTGCTTAGCATAAAAACCCACGCTACTATTAAAGGAGAAGTAGCTACACAAAAACTCTCTGTAGAACCGGGTGCTAACTTTACTGCAACCTGCACTATGAAAAACGGGGTGCCAACAACAGCAGGTAATGAGCAGCGATAAAAACAACCGCAATAAGTGGATAGCACTTATTAATATACCTTTACAAATGGGTATTATTATATTCCTCTTTGCATGGTTTGGCGGCTGGCTGGACGATAAGTATGGCAATACCAATAATACTAACGTTATAATTTTTACACTGCTGGGCGTATTTATCGCACTCTATAATGTAATAAGGCAGGTAAACCAGCTAAATAAATAAACTTTTATATCCTTATGAAAAAGAATACTTCCCGTATTTTTATTACCACTGTTATTATTGCCATTGTATTATTTGTAGTAAATATGCTACTGTATAACATACCGGGTATTGGTTTATCAGCCGATGGGTTTGTATATCCTATAGCGGTAACTTACCTTATGTTTCTTATCCTTACCCTTATAGTACTGGGAGTATTAGTATTTATTGCCGATAAAAATAAAGCACAGCTTGGGTATGCCTTCCTTTTTTTAACTGCTGTAAAAATGGCGATTTGCTACATACTTGCCCGCCCCATACTTGCTAAAACGATTGATAACAATACCGAAAAGAACAATTTTTTTATAATATTTATTCTGTTTTTGGCAATAGAGGCTTATTATACAGCGCGCTTATTGAATAATAAGTAATAAACGTTTCTATAAGCTGAAATTATCCTAAAAATTTTTTGTTCAATCATCTTGGTATATTAATTAAAAATGTACCTTTGCACAAAATTTTAGGACTGTAAAATCAAGATATTTAATAAGATGGTGTTTCCCGGAAAATTAATAAAGCGCACAATAACAGCCCTTTTTGCTGTTTTACCGTTTATAGCTGTAGCTGAACCTGTTAATGATACTGTTAAGGCTCAGCCAGGGACTACTGCCTACAAGGCGGAACATGCATATAATGATAAGCATGAACCTCAAAGTAAAAAAGATAAAGTTGATGCTTATATAGAGCACCACTTGCAGGATTCTTACGATTTTACTTTTTTCTCTGATGAGGCTGAAGGCAAGCACTACGGTTTCCCTTTACCTGTTATATTATTTGATGACGGGCTTAAAGTGTTTTCATCTTCAAAATTCCACCACGGGGAAGAGGTGGCAGAAGTTGATGGTAATTACTATATACTTCACCACGGTAAAATATACAAGACTAACGCTGCCGGCGATTTAGATTTTGATGAAGACCACCACGCAACTAACGAAAAACCTTTTGATATATCTATAACTAAAAATGTGGTTACCATGCTGTTTACAGCATTGCTTATGTTCCTGTTGTTTGCAGGTATGGCAAAATCATACAAAAAAGGACCTATCCCTACAGGTGCCGGAAGGTTATTAGAGCCGCTTATCATATTTGTTCGCGAAGAAATTGCAATCCCAAATATTGGAGAAAAGAAATACAGAAAATTCATGGGCTTCCTGCTTACAGTGTTTTTCTTTATCTGGATACTTAACTTATTGGGTATGACACCGCTGGGAGTTAACGTAACCGGTAATATATCTGTAACTGTTTGCCTTGCAATATTTACATACCTTATTACGCAATTTAGTGCAAATAAAGATTACTGGAAACACATTTTCTGGATGCCGGATGTACCTGTGCCGATGAAAATAGTTTTAATGCCTATTGAAATTTTAGGTACACTTACTAAGCCATTTGCCCTTTTAATACGTTTGTTTGCTAATATTACAGCAGGACACGTAGTTATCATGAGTTTAATCGCTATGATGTTTGTGGGTAAAAACCTGGCGTCAGATATGCCTATCTCAATCGGGTTGACATTATTTATATCGGTTATAGAATTGCTTGTAGCGTTTTTACAGGCCTTTATATTCACAATGCTTTCTTCACTGTTTATAGGTATGGCAGTACAGGATCATCACCATGAAGAAGATCATGATGAGCATACTGAAGAAGAACCAATAATATTATAATAACTGAAGTTTAATTTTATTTATATATACAACTATGGAAGGAACTCTTAATTTAATCGGTGCTGGTCTAATTGTTATTGGTGCTGGTCTAGGGTTAGGTAAAATTGGTGGATCTGCAATGGATGCTATTGCACGTCAGCCAGAAGCTGCCGGAAAAATCCAGACTGCGATGATTATTATCGCGGCTTTATTAGAAGGTTTGGCATTCGCTGCCCTTATCTTAGGAAACTAATAAAGAAAAAAATTAAACAGTACCTGCAGCGGTTGGCTACAGGTACTGTTAATTAAACAAAAAACTGAAACTATAACATTATATATATAAAATGGAGAAGTTAGTAAACGATTTTTCATTAGGTTTGTTTTTTTGGCAGGCAGTTATCTTATTGGTACTGATACTTTTGCTTGTAAAGTTTGCATGGAGGCCTATAATGAATTCTATTACCGAAAGGGAAGAAGGAATTGCTGCCGCACTTGCCGCTGCTGAAGCTGCACGTAAAGAAATGCAGAACCTGCAGGCTGACAACCAAAGAATACTGCAGGAAGCAAGAACCGAAAGGGATGCAATGATTAAAGAGGCAAGAGAGATAAAAGAGAAAATGATTGCTGACGCTAAAGCTGAAGCACAGGCTGAAGGAGTTAAAATGATAGAGCAGGCTAAAGCAACTATTAACAGCGAAAAGAATGCTGCAATGGCTGAGCTTAAAAATCAGGTTTCTGAACTTTCACTTGAAATTGCTGAAAAGATATTAAGAAACGAACTTTCCGGTAAAGAAACTCAGGCCAATTTGGTAGAGAAAATGCTGGATGAGGTTAAATTAAACTAATCAATCGTTTATGAAAGGTTCAAGAGCCGCAATACGATATGCTAAGGCAGTTTTAGAAATGGCACAGGCTTCGGGGGCTGCACAGCAGGTAAACGAAGATATGATGCAGATTGCTGAAACTGTAAAGAGCAATAATGAACTTAAAGACTTTATAAACAGTCCTGTCATTAAAACTGACGTTAAGGAGTCTGCTTTAAAAGAGGTTTTTTCTTCTGCATCAGGGCTTACTCAGGGTTTGTTCCGACTGCTTAATGATAACAAGAGGTTTGATATCCTTGAGGCGGTGGCACATCAGTACAGGTTACAGTATGATGCGGCTAACAATGTAGAGGAAGCTACGGTTACGACTGCGTTTCCTTTAACTGCTGAGCTTGAAGCTAAAGTTATGGCTAAAGTAAAAGAGTTTTCGGATAAAAAGATTACACTTAAAAATATAGTTGACCCATCTATTATTGGAGGGTTTATATTAAGGGTTGGCGATAAGCAGTTTAATGCTTCTGTAGCGCACAGCCTGCGTACATTAAAAAGAGAATTAAGTAACTAAAGTATTTTACCACACTAAACAGTGTTTAAATTATAAATCTGATGGCAGAAATTAAACCAGCTGAAATTTCAGCAATATTAAAAAAACAATTGTCCGGTTTTGAATCGGGTGCTACGCTAGAAGAAGTAGGAACTGTTCTTAACGTAGGTGACGGTATCGCCCGTGTTTACGGTTTATCCAATGCACAGTACGGTGAGCTTGTACAGTTTGAAAATGGATTAGAGGCTATTGTACTTAACCTTGAAGAAGACAATGTAGGTGTGGTATTGCTGGGTCCTTCTACAGGCATCAGAGAAGGTTCTACCGTAAAAAGAACACAGCGTATTGCTTCGCTTAAAACAGGTGAGCAAATGGTAGGCCGTGTGGTAGATACCCTTGGTAACCCAATAGACGGTAAAGGCCCTATAGGCGGAGACCTTTATGAAATGCCATTGGAGCGTAAAGCACCTGGTGTTATTTTCCGTCAGCCGGTAACAGAGCCGTTACAGACAGGTATTAAGGCTGTTGATGCTATGATACCCGTAGGTCGTGGTCAGCGTGAGCTTGTTATTGGTGACCGTCAGACTGGTAAAACTACTGTATGTATTGATACCATTCTTAACCAAAAAGAATTTTATGATGCAGGCAAGCCTGTATTCTGTATATATGTTGCTGTAGGTCAAAAAGCTTCTACAGTAGCGGGTATTGCAAAAACATTAGAAGAAAAAGGCGCAATGGCTTATACGGTTATTGTTGCTGCTAATGCTTCTGACCCTGCTCCGATGCAGGTATATGCACCATTTGCAGGTGCTGCGATAGGTGAGTACTTCCGTGATACAGGTCGTCCTGCACTTATTATTTATGATGATTTATCTAAGCAGGCTGTTGCTTACCGTGAGGTATCGCTTCTTTTAAGAAGGCCACCGGGACGTGAGGCTTACCCTGGAGACGTTTTCTACCTTCACTCAAGGTTACTGGAGCGTGCTGCAAAGGTAATTGCTGATGATGATATCGCTAAGAACATGAATGACTTACCGGAATCGTTAAGACCAATCGTAAAAGGTGGCGGATCGCTTACTGCGCTTCCTATCATCGAAACTCAGGCGGGTGACGTTTCTGCATATATCCCAACAAACGTAATTTCGATTACAGATGGTCAGATATTCCTTGAGTCAGATTTATTTAACTCAGGTGTACGTCCGGCTATTAACGTAGGTATCTCGGTATCGCGTGTAGGTGGTAATGCACAAATCAAGTCGATGAAAAAAGTTGCCGGTACACTTAAGTTAGACCAGGCACAGTTCCGTGAGCTTGAAGCATTCGCTAAATTTGGATCTGACCTTGATGCGGTTACTTTAAACGTAATTGAAAAAGGTAGAAGAAACGTAGAGATACTTAAGCAGGCGGTTAACGACCCTTATACGGTAGAAGATCAGGTAGCTATTATCTATGCAGGTTCTAAAAACCTTTTAAGAAAGGTTCCTGTAAACAAGGTAAAAGAGTTTGAAAAAGACTATATAGAATACCTAAATGCTAAACACAGGGATACCCTTGATGGTTTAAAAGCAGGTAAATTTACTGATGAGCTTACTGACGTTCTTGAAAAAGCGGCAGTTGAAATTGCAGCGAAGTATTAATTAGAGAGATATTAGATTTTAGTAGTGAGAATTGAGATGGAAAATCTCTTTTTCTCAACGCTCACTACTCAATACTATAAAAAATGGCAAACTTAAAGGAAATACGTAACAGGATAGTTTCTGTTTCATCCACCATGCAGATTACCAGTGCCATGAAAATGGTATCTGCTGCAAAGCTTAAAAAAGCGCAGGATGCAATTACGGCTATGAGGCCCTATTCTGAAAAGCTTACTGAGCTGCTGCAAAACCTGAGTGCCACCCTTGATGGTGACACAGGAGGTGCTTTTGCAGAACAGCGTGAGGTAAATAAAGTGCTTATTGTAGCTATTACTTCTAACAGGGGCTTGTGTGGTGCGTTTAACAGTAATGTTATTAAGCAGGTTAAAAACCTACAGGAAAAAACGTATGCCGGTAAAAAGGTTGATGTTTTAACCATTGGTAAAAAAGGTAATGATGTATTAAGAAAAACCTGCCCTATTGTAGATAACCAGAGTGCTGTTTTTGATGAGCTTAATTTTGAGAATGTGGCTCAAATTGCCCAGGCTTTAATGGATAAGTTTGCAGCCGGTGAGTATGACAGGATAGAGCTTGTGTACAACCACTTTAAAAATGCCGCTACACAAATTGTACTAACAGAGCAGTTTTTACCTTTAGCGCCTCTTGAGGCTACCGAAGAAAACACAAATGCTACCGATTATATATTTGAGCCATCTAAAGAGGAAATTGTATTAAGCCTTATACCGCTATCATTAAAAACGCAGTTGTATAAAGCAATACGCGACTCTTTCGCTTCTGAACATGGCGCACGTATGACGGCTATGCATAAGGCTACTGATAATGCTACAGAATTAAGAAACCAGCTTAAGCTGACCTATAACAAAGCACGTCAGGCGGCGATTACTAACGAAATTCTTGAAATTGTTGGTGGAGCAGAAGCCTTAAATAATTAATAAGCATACAGACAAGCATAAATTGAGAAAGCTATCCGAAAGGGTAGCTTTTTTAAATT
>JBQGDD010000079.1:0-1575 GCA_052038845.1 Dyadobacter sp.
AATTGATTTTGGCAGTGAAATAGGTATAAGAAAAACTTCTGCACAAATAACTAAGCATTACACTAAAGAAGATTTAACAGGCAGGCAGATAGTAGCTGTTGTAAACTTTCCTAAAAAGCAGATAGGTAAATTTATGAGTGAGTGCCTTGTTTTAGGTGCAATGGGTAGCGATGGTGATGTTATTTTGCTTGCACCTGATTTTAAGGTGGAAAACGGGCTGCGTATAGGTTAAAAACAAAAAACTGCCCGGTTTAGGCAGTTATCTGTTAAATATCGTCAAAACTTACATCAGTAAAATTTTCGGTGGCTACGGCTTCTTCGCCTTTTTCGCCAAATAATTTCCTGAAATCTTTTTGATGCCTTTCAGATATTACCTCTTCGCCCTTATGTTTCAGTACATAGTTGGTCATTTCATCAAGAATTTCCCTGAATGCAGCAAAATCTTCTTTGTAAAGATAAATTTTGTGCTTTTTAAAATGAAAAGAGCCGTCTTCTTCAGTAAACTTTTTACTTTCGGTAATGGTAATGTAATAGTCATCAGCCTTAGTAGCTCTTACATCAAAAAAATATGTCCTTCTTCCTGCCCTTAGAACTTTAGAAAAGATCTCTTCCTTTTCCAGCATATCATTTTCTCTCATAATCCTTCGTTTCTTTTATATGGTTTATGTCGCTCCCAAAAATCTAAAAAAAATCTAAAAAAAGCAAAATTTACTGTAATTCTTTTTCAGAAAGTTGCTTAAGGTACAGTTCTTTATAATAACCAGGCTCGTTTACAAGTTGATTGTGAGTGCCTTGTTGAAGTATTTTGCCATCATCAAGTATAATTATCCTGTCGGCATTTTTAGCAGATGAGACCCTGTGGCTCACAATTATTGTGGTTTTATCCCTGCAAAATTCCAGCAGGTTATTTAGTATAGCTTCTTCAGTTTCAGTATCAACTGCAGAAAGGCAGTCGTCAAGCAGCAGCATAGGAGCGTCTTTTATCATTGCCCTTGCTATAGATACCCGCTGCTTTTGTCCACCGGATAGCGTGATGCCGCGTTCGCCCAGTACCGTTTCATATTCTTTATTGAATGCTACAATATTATTATGCACTACAGCTTTTTTTGCTACGGCTATTACTTCATCTTTATCAGCATCTTCTTTACCGAAGCGTATGTTGTTCTTTATGGAATCAGAAAACAGGAAAGCGTCCTGTGGTACAAAGCCTATGCTGTTACGCAAATCGAAAAGGTTAAGGTCTTTTATATTTTCGCCATCAATTGTTACACTTCCTTCCTCTACATCATATAGCCTGCTTATAAGCGACAGCAAAGTAGATTTACCTGAACCGGTTTTTCCCAGTACCGCAAGCGTTTCTCCTTTTTTAACGGTGAAAGATATATTTTTCAGGGCCGTTATATTAGTGTCTTCATACGTAAAGCTCACATTATTAAAAGCTATTTCGCCAAGTATAGGAGTGCGGTTAGGATTGTTGTTCTGTATTTCAGGTTCGGTTTTTAAAAACTCATTTATTCTTTTTTGCGATGCTTCGGCTTCCTGCACCATAGATGATATCCAGCCTAAAGAGGCTAC
>JBQGDD010000080.1:0-2036 GCA_052038845.1 Dyadobacter sp.
TAAGGCAAAAATATTAAAGGCAGGTCAGGACGATTTTGCCTTTATAAAATCGGTTACAAGATAGGCTGTAAGTTTACCCGTCAGGTGGCTGTTTTTTTTATTATCAAGTGCGGGTGCTCCCTCACAAATGTGCAGGTAGGCAGTATTTTTATTTTTGCCGAAATAATGTATAAACCGCCTTGCCTTTTCTACGCTAAACCCGCTGGGAGTAATAGCGCTGCTGGCTACGTTGGGTAATGCGTCAAGGTCTATTTCCAAACCGTAAGGCTCGTCTTCAATAAAGCCAAGGGCATGAGTCATCTCATCCGTAAAACTCTTTTCGCCGCGAATGGCTATTTCCTCATAGGTATTGAATTTTACCCGGTCGTTAAGTTTTTTAATACTTTCCATTACCCCCTTAGAAGCATAGTTTTCATGCAGCCCGAATATAAAATACTTTTTTAGGAAACCTTCTTCAAATGCATAGGTAAACCCATTGCCACTGTGCCTGCCTTCCAGTATCCTGAAATCTGTATGGGCATCAAAATTTATGGCGTTTACAGGTTTGCCCTTAGCCAATGCCGTACCTTTAATATTGCCATAAGCATTGTTATGCCCTCCGCCAATAATAATTGGTGTTTTACCGGCATTAATAATACTGCAAACGGTATGGGCAACCTCTTTATCTATACCATCAATAATATCAGAGAGTTTTTTTCTGTCTTCTTTCTCTGTAATACCAAGACCGGATGACTTTTGCAGGGCAGAATCTGTGTTTATTGTGCCCAAAATAATCAGCTTATTACCTTTGGAAAATTTGTTATGCTGTATATTTACAATACTTTTTATAGCCGTATCCCAGGCGGTAGCGGCGCCCTGCCTGCCATAGTTTGCTTTTACACCTACGTCTTCAGGAACACCGAATAATACAAACTCTGCTTCACTCTTTTTTATAAAATCCCATATATCAGTATCTTCGGGAACTGTAATTATCCTTTCTCCAAATTTTATTTCACCACTCCGGTGTGATGTGTACTTTGTAAGGTCTGTTTCAGTAAACCTTTTTATATTTTCCATAGTAGATTTATTACAATCAAAAATACTATTTTCATCTAATTTTTCGTTAAAATGAAAGGCATAAATTAAAATATGTATAAATTTGAAAAAAATATTTTAACATGGAAGAAAGAAAAAGCAATTCAAGTTTAAAGGCAATAATTATTGTACTATCTATTCTTTTGGTAGGAAGTCTTACCTATATGTATAAGATGAGTACTGATAGTGAAGCAACTGAAAGAAAATATGTATCTGAGAAAGAAAGTTTAATTGCTAAGCTTGAAGAGGCAAGGGCAAGTTATGATGCGGCTATAGCTGATAACTCTGACCTTAAAAGTGAGCTTGTAGCCGAAAGGGACAAAATTAACGAGCTTTTAGAAAAGGTAAAAAAATCTGAAGGAGATATTGCAGCTCTTACACGTTACAAAAATGACTATTTTAAGCTAAAACGTGAAATGGATGTATTGATTGCAGATAATAAAAGACTTAAAGAACAGAATGAACTGCTAACTATAGAGAGAGACAGCACACTTACTGCTTTAGGCGAGTCAAGGATGTATAATGATACATTACTGTCACAAAATGAAAGACTGAGTAAAACGGTAGAAAAAGCAGGTAAGGTAGCTTTAGTTAATTTAAGGGTTGAGCCATATAAAGAAAGAAATTCTGGTAAATTAATATCTACAAACAAAGCAAGGCGTGTAGATGTACTGCAAATAACATTTACACTTGCGGCTAACGAAGTTGCTGCAGCAGGTAATAAAATGTATTATGTACAGGTTATAGACAGCAAAAACAATGTAATTGGCGAAAAGCAGACAGAAGTTTTTGGTGAATATACTTTAACATATAGCTTTATCACTAATGCTATCTACCAAAATCAGACGATGGAAGTTACAGAAACACTATCAGGAAAAGATTTTGAAAAAGGGCTATACCATGTAAACCTTTTTGAAAGAGATCAAAAGGTGGCAAGTGCTACTTTCACTTTAAGATAATAT
>JBQGDD010000081.1:0-3600 GCA_052038845.1 Dyadobacter sp.
TTTATTCTGCGATTACTAAGGATTAGGATATGTTTTTCCCAAATTCCAATCCTGTTGGTTGATTTTATTCTTGATAACTTTTAGTTGTTTTAAAATTTCGTCAAATGTTGGAGCATCCGGTTGATAGATCATTTCTTCTCTCATCTTTTTGTAATCACGCTCCCAAGCCTCTAGCACCTCACTGACCGGAATAAAGTCAAGTGTTTTTGGTGATAACAGATTGTAATCTATGCCTGCTACTTTTGTAAAGTTAAATCGGTGTTCTACAATTGTTTTATACAACTCATCGTCTTCGACAGCCAGTAAGTACTTGCTTTTAGATAATTGATGTACATCATACAGATGACGACTCAACCGATCGACCCTTATCTTTTCCAAAGGTTTATGAAACTCCTCATGTAAAAGAAAAAGCTTTTCTAAGAAGGTTCGTTCAGGATTTACTGTAGGTATTACCACAGGTGATGCTGAGAAATCCCTATCAGCATACAAATCATCTAAAAAAGAAGTTACGGGTTGCAAGGTATAAGGTTCTATTAATGAACGACAACCAATTTCTATCTGTATTCGAGGCTGAACATAACCCAAACTCTGTATAACATTAGGATAATAAATTTCAATAATTCGAGGATCCTGATCACTATCTTTAGCTTCTATAAGATTAAATTCCAGATTCTTAAATCCGTATGCAGCAAATTTCTCTTGTATTTCTGCGTAAAAATGTTCAGAGGTATATTTATTCGCAGCCTTTCTTAACTGAGTTCGTTTACTCTTTGACAATAAACCACCAAATCCTAAAAACTTTCGGTCAATGGCTAAGTCAATATCTTCTGAAAACCGATGAATAAGATTCCAAGATTTACTCAATGATGTTCCTCCTTTGAACACAAGATGTTCAGCAGCACTTGTTTTAAAAACAATTTCCAAGGTACGTACTACCCACCAGTCTTTTTCTGCCACAGAAGGAGGAATCCCAATATGTTCAGCAACTTGATTATAAGCGTTGATTTGAGTTTCTGTTGGTATGGTGAGCCAATTAATCATTTCTGTTTGTGTTTAAAGCCTGACGCATAATAATTCTAATCCATTCCGGGGCTAATTTTATATCGTGTTGTAAGCGGTAAGGGTCTTCTTTTTCTAACTGTCGAAGGATACTATTTATTTCATCTTCTGTTACATTGTCTTTACCTATTTCACGAAGCGCCTGAATTGCTAAACTACTTATCGACCCAATTGCTGCCAGATTTCGTGGACTTGTTTTCTTGAATACAATTTTACGCTTTCCTATTTGTATAGTACGTGCAGCTCCATCTGTAAGATAGATCAAATTCATCGGAACCTGTGTAGATAGACCCAATGCATTTAGTGCTAATATACCGGTAGGAATAATCCTGGCTTTATCTCTTCGACGAACTGCTTCGGCTATTTCTTCTGTAGTCGGAGAAATAGCCCCTAATATAGGATCTATTCTTAATCGAGAATAGATACCACGAGACACTCGCGACAAATCTTCTTTTTCTACCAATCGTTCCAATGCTTTGGATACGGCTTTAGAAGTACCCAGATTAAGAAAATCTTCGATAAAAAATAGCGAACCCCTCTTGGCTTTTTTAATTTTTTCAATTATTTTATTATCAATGCTTTCCAAATTTTATATTGATTATTTTGTCGCAAAAATAGTAAAAATTTGCGACAAAAAATAGGATTATGATTTTAATTTTTGATTCAGAACAAATGACGATACGGTTAGACGATGTACGCCCAGAATTCTGCCGATAGCAGAATAAGACACCTTTTTGTCGAGTAACTCTTGTATTTTCTTTTCTTGACCGGTTAACTTTGTTTTAGATGATTTACTTCCCACGGGACGACCGAGAACAACTCCTTCAGCACGTTTTCTTGCCAATGCTTCTTTTGTACGTTGAGAAATTAAGTTTCGTTCAATTTCAGCCGACAAACCAAAGGCAAAAGCCAATACTTTGGAGTTGATATCACTTCCCAGACGATAATTATCTTTTATTGTCCATACTTGGATATCTCGGTTCATACATTCATTGAGTACCCCCATAATCATGAGTAAGTTTCTCCCCAAGCGGGAAAGCTCTGAGCAAATAAGAATATCTCCGGTTTGCATCTTCTTTAAGATTTTACCTAATTCTCGGTCTTCTACCTTCTTTGTTCCGGAAACAGTTTCATCGATCCATTTATCAACAAATAGTGAATTTGCTTGGCAAAAATGGTTGATTTCAAATCTTTGATTTTCTACATTTTGGTGGTCTGTGCTGATTCTGATGTATCCGTAAGTCATTTTTATATTTAATTTATACAATTACTATTATCAATAAATGTATAAAAGAACTTTCAATAGGCATTTTTTGATTAGGAATAGATTAGACTATACCGTGGTTTAACTACGGCTGATTGGGGATACTTTGATATCGTGATTGGTAACCCTCCATACGTTTTTACGAGAGATGTAGACTTCGGTTTGGATTTCAAAAGATATGTCCAAGATGCCTACTTTTCAAGATTGGCGAAAGATAATATTAGTATAAAAACTAAGGCTAATCAATCGGGAAAAATCAATTTGTTTGCCCTTTTTATTTTAAATGGGAAAAACTTACTTAATAACAATGGCACATTAAATTTCATTATTCCCAATAATTTATTAAGAGGGACTGTATTCGATACGATTCGCTACGATATACTTATGAAAAATAGTGTTATTTCAATTGTTGATCTTGGTGCTGGTGTGTTTGAAAAGGTAACAGCATCTACAATTATTTTTCACATCGGCAAAAAACAAGAGGAAACTCAAATTAAAATTATCACAGACATTAAGTCCTTATTACAAAAGGAATATAACTTTTCTCTGATTAATCAGGCCAATTTTCTTAAAAACACAAGCTATACATTTAATATTATGTTCAATGAAGAACAAACAATATTAAGTAATAAAATAAAGGAGAGTAAAACTCTTTTTGGCAATTATTGTGTTGATATCATAGAAGGTATTGTTGCGCATAAGCATTTGATACTCCAAGAAAAAGGCGATAAAACATACGAACTTTTAGAGGGTAAAAACATAAAAAGATTTTATATTATTGAAGCAAGCAATCATATCATATGGGATTTAGACGAAATTCATCGCAAGCGTCCTGATTATTTATGGGAGGAACCCATCAAAATCATAATGCAAAGGATAAGTGGAGGAAAAATGCCTCTTATAGCTGCAATAGATAAACAGAAGAGAAAAACGTTTGCTTCGATAAACAACATTGTTTTGAAAGATGAGTATAAAAATTACTACCAATTCTTTGTCGCTTTATTAAATTCGAAGGTACTAAATTGGTATTATGCCAATAACTTTTCTAACAACTCTAATCTCACTGTCAATATCTCTAAAACTTTTTTAGAAACATTGCCCATCGCAACACCTACAGAAACATATTTACAGGCATTAATTAAAATAGTGGATATTATTGAGAAAGAACACGATGCCTCTAAGCACAGTACATATTGTGATGAACTTGATTGTATAACATACAAATTATATGACCTAACGTATGAAGAAGTAAAAACCATAGAGCCTGATTTTTCATT
>JBQGDD010000082.1:0-8904 GCA_052038845.1 Dyadobacter sp.
GTAACCTCTATAGTACGGGTAGTAATATTATCTACAAATGCCCTGTCGTGCGATATTACCATTACCGCCTTAGCACTGTTTATAAGGAAATCTTCCAGCCACTGGATACTCTCTATATCCATGTGGTTTGTAGGCTCATCCAGTAATATTAAATCAGGTTTTTGCAACAATATCTTAGCAAGTTCAATACGCATACGCCATCCACCGCTAAATTCAGATGTTGGGCGGGTAAAGTCCTCACGGGTAAAACCCATACCAATAAGTACCTTTTCTACCTCAGCCTCATAGTTTATCTCTTCAATAGAATAAAACTTCTCGCTCAGTTCAGATACTTTTTCTATAATTTTGTAATACTCATCAGATTCGTAGTCTGTGCGCACAGTAAGCTCTTCATTAAGCGCATCTATCTCAGCTTTCATTTTAAAGATGTTTTCAAATGCTTTCGAAGTTTCCTCAAAAACAGTTGCATTGTCTTCTGTAAGCAAATGCTGTGGTAAGTAAGCTATTACAGTACCTTTAGGCGCAGATATATTTCCGGTTGACGGTTTGTTTACCCCGGCAATAATTTTCAATAAAGTTGATTTTCCAGCTCCATTTTTGCCCATAAGGGCAATTTTATCGGTTTCATTAATAGAAAAAGAAACATCGCTGAAAAGTGTTGTACCGCCAAACTGTACCGAAATAGCATCTATAGAAATCATGAGGTATTTTTTTGAAGCCGCAAAGATAGGATAATTAGGCTATTGCGCAATTGGCATTTCTTGCCACAAATAAAAAATAATATATCTTTGACTAAATACTAAAAATAATGAAAAGCTGGATAAAGTTTGGGCTGTTATGGGGTGTGTTTATGTTTGTGGTAATTAATATTGTATTCCCATTGGTTGATGGCGAAGAAATTACCTTGAAAAGAATACTTATCGGTATACCTGTGTGGCTGGTATTTGGTATAATATTCGGCTATGTATCACGCAAAAAAACAAAAAAGGAAATTTAGTATGAAGAAGCCTTTTAAGCACGGGTTGTTATTGGGTATAGCGTTTTACCTGCTCTCCATGATTATCATCCCGCTATTTTCAGGAGAAAAACTTTCTGTATCTAAAATACTAATGGGAATACCTTTATGGCTAATAACCGGAATTGCTTTAAGCTATATTATGAATGACAGGAAATGATAAAAATAAAGAGCCGAAAATTCGGCTCTTTATTTTTCTACTTCATAACTGGAGTTACTTCAAATTTAAATGGAGTATCTTGTAGTCTATCTATGACATAAACATAAAATGGAGTTTCTATCTTTTCAGGGAGTATTGTAGAAAAGTAATTATACCATACAGAAGATGAATGATCAGGGATTTCTGAATCAAATTCTTTGCGGTATAATTCTTTCTCATTTGAATCTTTTACAATGATTGAAAACATTTCACTATTTGCTGCATCTATAGTACCACGTTCTACATTTAGTGTAATTGTGCCTCCCTTTGCTGTATTTTTATAAAGTGAAATATAATGATCAAGTTTTTCATCAGTCCACATTTCTTTAGATGCTTGAGCTCTAACGAAGTCTATCTCCATAGGTAGTGACATATACTTGAAAGTAGTTTTGCCTCCATATTTATGTTTCCCTTCTATCATCTTAACTAAGTATTTTTCAATTTTGGAAGCTTCAATAGAATCTTTCTTATAAACTTCTATTTCTTTTTCTTCCGCTATGCGAATCGAATCCTGTACCTTAGCTATTGAATCATTAGCTCTAACTTCTTTTTCTTTTTGAAGCTCTTCAGCACTTTTCCCGCAAGAAATAAACATTGCAGATGAAAGTCCAATCATTAAGATTTTGTTTGTTTTCATTGGTAAGTAAATGTTAAAATTTTCGAAATATAGTACATTTTTCTAAATTACAAAAAAAACTTTATTATTTTTTAGAACACTATATACTCATCCTGAAATCTTCAATAACTTTATTAGCTTTATCAAAGTCCCTTTCATTAATAAACACCTCAACAGCAAGGTGTGAAGTACCGAAGCCTGCTATTGTACCCGACTGGATATTGTTTTTTATTGTTGCAGTTACCCCTGCTTCTTCAATTTTTGACTTCAGAGCCAAAGCCATTACTTCGCTGCCTGAAAATACTTTCATCATTCCCATAATCTTCGTTGCTAAATAATTATTGCATATATCTTATAAGTCATCATCACCATCTTCTTCCCCAAACTCAATAAACTGTGGCTCTATCATAATTCTGTCTGCCAAAGATTCTACTCTTTCTGTAATTATATCGGTAAAAAATAAACGCTGTGTTCTGGTAATGCCATCACTCATTCGCATAATTTTGGTATCATGCCTCAGTTTCAGAATGGCGTCAGCATCATCTACAATAAACATTTTAAGCCTGTTTACATCAAACCCCGCCGATGAAAACATGTCATTAAGCCTTCCCGGAGTACCTACTATGACATCTATACCTACAGATATCTGGTTTTTGTCATAATCCATATCTCCCTGCTCATACACGCCATAAACTCTTAGGTCGGTATGCCTGCCATACACTTTAAACATCTCCTGAATTTCCTGCACCTTTGCTTTGTCCTGTACCATAATGAGTGCACGGGGCGACTGCTCAAACTCTTTTTCAAGACGTTGTATAACGTGCATGACAATAGTTGTTGTTTTCCCTTCAGATGATGGTGTTGCCAGCACACAGTCCACGCCACTTTTAATTATACCAAAAGTCGACTTTTGTAAATCTGTCGGGGTTGTTATACCAGCTTCTTCAAGAGCCTGCTGTAATTCAGGGTTTATTTTTTTTAAAAACATGCTGTACTGTTACGATTGATTTAATACTGCCTGAACTATTACAGGCAATTTGCAAAGTTATCTATTTAAATTTTGTTTATAATAAAAAAGCGCGGTGTTAATAACCTGCGCTTTATTGAAGCTGATAAACTTATATTAATTTTTACTTGCAAACAGCTTTACATCACTTTCAGATATTTCACTGCTGCCTAATATTATAAGGCGTTCAACCACGTTGCGCAGTTCCCGTATATTTCCTGTCCAGTCATACTCCTGCAACAGCTTTACTGCATCTTCAGAAAATTTCTTTTGTGCCGTACCCTGCTCTGTTGCTATTTTTTCAGCAAAATGGTTTACCAGTACCGGAATGTCATCCCTTCTGTCGTTAAGTGCAGGAACTTTTATTAGTATAACGGCAAGACGGTGGTACAGGTCTTCCCTGAAGCGGCCTTCTTCAATTTCCTTTTTAAGGTCTTTATTAGTTGCCGCAATAACCCTTACATCTACTTTTATATCTTTTTCTGCCCCTACCCTCTGTATCATATTTTCCTGTAGTGCGCGCAGTACTTTAGCCTGCGCAGAAAGGCTCATGTCGCCTATTTCATCCAAAAATATTGTGCCTTTATCGGCAGCTTCAAATTTACCCGCCCTGTCTTTTACAGCACCGGTAAAAGCTCCCTTAACATGCCCAAAAAGCTCACTTTCTATTAATTCTGACGGTATGGCGGCACAGTTTACCTCAATAAAAGCTGCTGTAGCACGCTCGCTTTTTTCATGCAGCCAATGCGCCACAAGCTCTTTACCCGTACCGTTTGGTCCTGTTATAAGCACCCTCGCATCGGTAGGTGCTACTTTCTCTATAATTTCTTTTATATGGTTGATAGGCTCGCTGTTGCCTACCATTTCATAGTTTTTGCTGACTTTCTTTTTCAGCATCTTATTTTCTATCACCAGCACCTTTCGGTCAAGCGCATTACGCACCGTATTGAGCAGGCGGTTTAAATCGGGCGGTTTCGATATATAATCAAAAGCCCCCAAACGCATGGTTTGTATAGCTGTTTCCAAATCACCATGCCCAGATATCATTACAAAAGGTATTTCAGGCTTTACTTTTTTTACGGCTTCTAATACTTCAACGCCATCCATTTTAGGCATTTTTATATCACAAAGAACCAAATCGTAATCATCATTTTTTATTTTATCCAGTCCCAGCACGCCATCTTCAGCTTCTTCTACAGTATAGGTATCGCTTTCTTCCCCAAGTATTTTTACCAATACCCTACGGATGGCTGCTTCGTCTTCAATAATCAGTATTTTAGGCATTTTTGAAATTTATTTTTGTTGGTATCCTAAATTTATTGGTTATCTGTCAGTATCGCAAACTATTAACAATTAACCTTTAAGTTTTAACTTATGTATTGGCTTAATATTTTAACCATTTAAAGAGCTCTTTATAAGTTGGCTTTTTGCCATACATAAGAATACCAATACGATATATTTTTGATGCAAACCAAACCACGCCAAAAAAAGTAGTGAACAATATTACCATAGACAGGATAAGCTCCCAAAGTGGCACGCCAAACGGTATGCGCATAAGCATTACTATGGGAGATGTTAATGGTATCATAGAGAATACCGTTGCCACTGTACCGTGAGGATCGCTAATTACCGTAAAAAAGCCAATATACACACCCAGCATTAATGGCATTATTATGGGCAGTAAAAACTGCTGGGAATCGGTTTCACTATCTACTGCCGCACCAATGGCAGCATAAAGGGAGCTATACAGAAAATATCCTCCAATAAAGTAAATAATAAACGAAATGAACATAGTAAACAAAGGTAGTTTCCACAGCTCACTGATATAAAGCTGTATGCCTTCCATAGCCTGTTTAGATGCTTCGGCGGCTTCAGGCTGTGCTGCAGCCCCCATTTGTACATTAAAGATAGTGCTTAGTATAAAAAACAAACCAAGCCCTAAAATGGTCCAGATTAAAAACTGTAATATGCCTGCAAGCGAAGTACCTATAATTTTACCCATCATCAATTGAAAAGGCTTTACCGAAGAGATAATAATTTCTATAATCCTGTTGGTCTTTTCTTCAATAACGCTGCGCATTACCATATTGCCATATATAATAACAAACATCATGATTAGGTAGCCAAATGCCCCACCGATTATAATTTTAATGATACTGCCCTCTTTAAAAGTTTCTTCACCAGAAAATTTACTAAGGTGAATTTTAGACCTGGTCTTTGCCTCCTCAATTTTGTCATAATCAAAACCAAGTTCTTTTAAATTATGTTTAGTCAGCTTATCGTCAATTACATTTTCAAGAGTTGCAACAAAGTCAAGATTCGGAGTATCATTAGAGATATACTGAACTTTATCAGAAAGTTCTGCTATGTTATTAACTTCTGGAACATAAATAAGCCCCATATAGTCTTCTGCTGCCTTTTCTTTTGCAGTTTCTAAAGGCAGTTGGGATAAATCAGTATATTTTGTTTTCTTGGTATCTTTAAAATCCTCTTTAACAACACCCCCGGCATCATGTATTGCAACCTGATTTACAGTATCGTTATTTAGCGATGCAAGATAGCCTATAAGTACACCCATAGCTACAATTAATAACGGGCTTAAAAAAGTCATTACAATAAATGACTTGTTACGCACCTTGGCATTAAACTCTCTTTTTATAATAAGGGAAAGGCTCATATTACTTTTTGCTTACAGTTTGAATAAATATATCATTAACACTTGGTATCTTTTCTACAAAATAAGTCACGTTACCATGCTGCATAAGATATTGCAGTAAGTCATTAGGGCTCGTTCCCGGTGGCAGTGCTATACGCAGTTTAAGCTCATCATCAAGTGTTTTAAAATCTGCCTGCCCGGTAGTATATTTTGTACTTATATCTGCAAGCAGTGCCTGAAAGTTATGCGGAGCTATACCCACATCAAATGTATTGGTACGATATTGCCTTTTAACTTCATGCAGCCTGCCTTCAATAAGTTTATTTGACTGGTGAATGAGTGCAATATCATCGCAAAGCTCTTCTACACTCTCCATCCTGTGGGTAGAGAATATAATGGTTGCACCCTTATCTCTAAGCTCTAATATTTCATCTTTTATAAGGTTGGCATTTACAGGGTCAAAACCACTGAAAGGCTCATCAAATATTAATAATTTAGGCTGATGAAGTACCGTTACAACAAACTGTATTTTTTGCGCCATTCCTTTAGAGAGTTCCTGGATTTTTTTATTCCACCAGCCCTTTATCTCCAGTTTGTCAAACCAATATTCAAGCTGCTTTTTGGCTTCCTGTTTAGAGAGTCCTTTAAGCTGTGCCAGATATAAAGCCTGCTCGCCTACTTTCATACTTTTGTACAGGCCCCTCTCTTCTGGCATATAACCAATATGTGCTATATGGTTAGGATTAAGTTTTTCACCATCCAACAACACCTCGCCACTATCCGGCATTGTTATCTGGTTTATAATACGTATAAGCGATGTTTTTCCGGCTCCGTTAGGCCCAAGAAGTCCGTATATGCTTCCTTTGGGAACCTGTAATGAAACATTGTTTAGCGCGGTATAATCACCATATTGCTTTACAACATTTTTTACCTCTAAGATTGGTTTCATGTATTATTGATTGTGATTGTAAAAATAGTTATAATATGACGAAAAGGACTAATAAAAGTTACATATAGAATTACAATAATAAAAAAACCCACCCTTATTTGCATAAGGATGGGAAAAATTGCTATGAAAAAGAAAAATTTCACTAGCGGACTAGTGAACTTCAAATATAATAAAATTATCTTAATTTATGAAAACATATCTTTAACTTTTTCAAAAAAAGATTTATCTGATTTTTCAGGGTTTGGGATGAGATTTTCATCTGTAAGTGATTTCTCAAAAAACTGACGCTGTTCTTTATTCAGCGTTTTAGGAGTCCATACATTAACATGAACTAAAAGGTCGCCATTACCGTAACTGTTTATGCTTGGTATGCCTTTTCCTTTAAGCCTTAGTATCTTACCTGACTGTATTCCTTCTTCCAGCTTTATCCTTACCTTTCCTGTTACAGTTTCAATATCTTTTGATGTACCAAGTGCTGCCTCGGCAAAACTTATATATAAATCAAGATGCAGGTTCTCTCCTTCTCTTTTTAACGTACCGTGTTCAATCTCTTCTATGGCTACAATAAGGTCGCCGGGAATGCTGTTACCCCCGGGGGCATCATTACCTTTACCGGAAACTTTTAACTGCATACCGTCAGTAACTCCGGGTGGTATTTTTATAGACACCGTTTCATCATGCATTACCATACCATGAGCATCCGCTTCCGGTGGCCTGCTGTCTATAATCTGACCTGTCCCGCCGCATACATGGCAGGCTGATGCTGTTTGCATTCTTCCCAAAATGGTGTTGGTAACCTTCATTACCTGCCCCGCCCCATGACATGTGCTGCAGGTTTTATAAGTAACACCTTTTGCCTGTGTTTTCCTTTTTACTTTTATCTTTTTCTCAACGCCATTAGCTATTTCTTCAAGGGTAAGCTTTACTTTAATACGCAGGTTGCTTCCTTTCATCCTGCGCTGGCCTCCGCCACCGCCAAAACCACCGAATCCGCCACTGAAACCGCCGCCGAACGCACTGCCAAATATATCGCCAAACTGGCTGAATATATCATCCATGTTCATGCCGCCGCCATTAAAGCCGCCACCATTTTCGAAAGCAGCATGCCCATACTGGTCATAGCGCGCCTTTTTATCAGGATCGCTCAATACCTCATAAGCCTCGGCAGCTTTTTTAAACTTTTCTTCGGCTTCTTTATCTCCGGGGTTTTTATCAGGGTGGTACTCAATAGCTTTTTTACGGTAGGCTTTCTTTATCTGCTCTGCCGTTGCGCTTTTATCTATCCCTAATATTTCGTAAAAATCGTTTTTCATTTTGTATTGCCTGTTTTATTAAGAAAGTTATTAGCTACCAATAACTACCTTTGGAAAACGTATTATTTTGTCACCAAGTTTATATCCTTTCTCTACCACATCTACAATTTTACCCTTAAGGTCTTCAGTTGGTGAAGGTATTTGTGTTATAGCCTCTGCATAATCTGCATTAAATGCATCTCCTGCCTTTAGCTCTACTTCCATAAGTCCTTTGGCTACAAGTGTATCTTTAAACTTATTATGTATAAGCTCTATACCTTTAAGCATAACTTCATCTTCAGATTTAGAAATTTGTGCCAGTGCCCTGTCAAAATCGTCCATTACAGGCAGCATGGCTACAAGCACCTCTTGGTTGGCAGTTTTAAACAGCTCTAACCTTTCTTTTGAAGTTCTTTTTTTATAGTTTTCAAACTCGGCAAACAGCCTGAGGAATTTATCTTTCTCCTTTGCCAGTTCTTCTTTCAGTTTATCTTCTGCTGATAGATTCGTTTCTTCAACATCTTTTAATTCAGCCTCTTTTTCGTTTTCAACTGCTTCATTTACAGTTTCTTTTTCATTAACTAAATTATCCTGATTATCCTGCTTCAGGTCTTTATCACCATTTTCAGAATTCTGCTGGCTCATATTTTTAAATATTTTTTTAAACATTAATTTTATCGTATAGCTCTAAAATGCAAAAGTATTGCCAAAACGTACAAAATGTCAAATTGTCACTGCTTTTTTTATTATTTTTATTCATCAATTTTAATTGCTGAATATATAATGACGACAGGACGTATATTACTTTTGGGCTTGACTGCACTATTTTTATCATCATGCAAAGGTGAATCATCTGAAGCAGAAATGACAGTTCCTGTTGTGCATAACGAGATACCACTGGCGGCAGACAAATATGTTGCAGATACCTTAAACTCTGTAATAACCTGGAAAGGCTCTAAACCAACAGGCTCACATAGGGGCACTATAAACCTTTCGTCAGGGGTTATTTATATTACAAAAGATTCTTTAGAAACAGGAAGGTTTGTAATAAATATGAAAAGCATTACTGTAACTGATCCCGAAAGCGGAAGTGATAAAGAAAACCTTGAAAACCACCTTAAAGGATTAAAAGAAGGAAAGGAAGATCATTTTTTTAATACGGGCAAATACC
>JBQGDD010000083.1:0-1848 GCA_052038845.1 Dyadobacter sp.
ACTGCCGTTGTCAAAAGCTATAATAAGCCCTGATGTAAATACTGAAGATTACTTATTGTATTTGGACCTTATGCAGGACATAATATATGAAGTTGAAAACATTATTTATCCTAAGCTAAGCACTATTATACCGGATATAGAAGAACGCAGGAAAAACCCACTGATTGAAGCTGATTTTTCTGCCTTAAACTATACTAAAAATAAATCTGCAAAAAGCGTACTTAACCTTAAAGATGATATTAGTACAGGATACGCTATGGGTATCATGTATGTTATAGAAGGTTCTACTCTTGGGGGCAGGGTTCTTTATAAAAATATTGAGAAACACCTGGGATATAGTAATGACAAAGGTGCAGCTTATTTTGCAGGGTATGGCGATAAAACCGGCAGTAACTGGAAAAATTTTATGCTGGCATTATCAAACTACGAAAATGAGCATAACAATGCTGACGATATAATTGCCGGGGCTAACCATACTTTTACATCAATTACCAAACACTTTACCGAAAATTCTGCCAAATAGATTTTATGAAGTTCAAAGATATTGTTAACAGGGAGGTTGTTAACCTTACTAATTGCGAGCAGGAGCCAATACATATACCCGGCAGCATTCAGCCTCATGGCTTTTTATTAGGTTTAAAAGAAGATACTTATACTATAGATTACTGTAGTGCCAATATATCAGAATACATTGGGATAAAGCATACCGATGTTTTAGGAAATACTTTTACAGATGTTTTTGGTACAAATGCTAAAACAGCATTACTTAAATATATATCAGAAGACAGGATGCTGTCGTCATTACTATTAAAAATGACGCTTAAAGAACAGGAGTTTTTATGTACTGTTCACAAAAGCGACACTATATATATTGTAGAAGCAGAACCAGTAAACACTGACGCAAAACTGGCTAATGAGGTGTATGACCAGACTTCTCAGTTCCTGTTATATATGCACAGCACCCATACATTAAAAGAGTTATGCGAACTTGTAGCTAAAGGGACAAGAGAAATTACAGGATATGACAGGGTAATGATTTACCGCTTTGACAGCAACTTTAACGGTGAAGTGTTTGCCGAAAGCTGCCGTGAAGATCTTGAGCCTTTTTTAGGGCTGCACTATCCCCATACGGATATACCGCAACAAGCACGGGAGCTGTACATGAAAAATCTTTTAAGACTTATTACTGATATAGATTATACTCCTGTACCAATTTATACGATTGACGACAGCAAAGAAAAAAATCTTGACCTGAGCCTTTCTATTTTAAGGAGCACGTCTCCTATGCATGTACAGTACCTTCATAATATGGGTGTAGGTGCTACACTAACCATATCTCTGATTTATCAGAAAAAACTATGGGGGCTTATTGCCTGTCACCATTATTCACCTAAAAACCTTACACCGGAAATTAGGCTTGCGGCACAGTTACAGGGGCATTTTATAACATCTCAAATTGATTTAAGACAGTCTAACGAAGAGTATGAAATAGCACGTAAAACAAGGGATGCCTTAGAAAAAATAAATAATTTTGACCTTACAGGCAAAAAAAGCTCTTTTGAAGCATTGATACAAAAACCTGAATTAACTAACCTTTGCAATGCCTCCGGAGTTTCTGTAGTTTTTAACGATCATCTTTATAAATATGGTTTAACACCATCTGACGAGGAAATACAGTATATAGCAAACTGGCTTGCAACTTATAGTGATAACAGTAGCTTTAGTACTAATAAATTAGTTGACCTACTGCCTGAATACAAAAATCTATGCCAAAAAGTGGCAGGTGTAGTATATCATTCACTTGATATTGACAGTAATAACTGTATTATATGGTACAGGCCCGAAACC
>JBQGDD010000084.1:0-1613 GCA_052038845.1 Dyadobacter sp.
ACTCACCATAGTGAGTAGCATGTTTGCCAACTACTAAAAAAGGCAGCTTACTCGTAGATGCTGCAACTCCTTCTAGAATTACATCAATACTATTCTCGGGCTCTAAACGAGCTACGAGCATATTGTATTGGTAAGGTTTCAACCCAAACTCAGTTAATATTGAGGCTTCTGGACTTTCGAAAACAGTTGAACCGTAAGGAATGTAAGTAGAAGTTTTTTGATAAGTCTCCATCAGGTGTTGCTGAATACCAATCGAATCAGCTACTAAATAATCACTCGTCGCTACTGCCCAACCTTCTGCCTTTCTTAAAAATTTCTGTACACGCGGAGAGAACTTGGTACGTTTCCATTCCAGTCCGTCCATATTAGTAACAATTACAGATTTTTTAGGAAGCAATTTTCCCCAAATGGAATTACTAGTATAGCCTAACTGTAAAATGATATCGAAATTACGTTTCCGAGCATCCATAATACAGTTAAAATCATAAATAAATTGGCCAGCTGTACCTATTCTATCCTCAGGATCATAACAGTGAATCAATTCTACACCCTTAAAAGTTTTCTGTTGATAGGGATGCGTATGCGAATTATATACCACTACCCGATGACCACGTTCAACTAGGCCCGCTGATACATATTCAGCAAACTGCTCGAATCCTCCATAATGGTTAGGAATTCCACGCGTACCTATGATCCCTATGTACATATCAATGATAAGATTTAATTTGTTGGTATAAAACAGATGCTGCTTTATCCCAAGAGTATTTCTCTTGAATAGTCAATGAAATCTGTTCAAGCGTTTCTTTTGTAGGACGCTTACCCTCAATAAAAAATGACTCTAGATGAGATTTTAGATTTTCTGTACTAGGATAAAAATGGTTTTCTTCAAAAAAGTCAAAGTCCCGCATAGCCGTTACGTTCGAGCAAAATGTGGGAATTTTTAAAGCTGCAGATTCTAGAGGAGGAATACCAAAACCTTCCGCAATGGAAGGATATACGAATAGTTCGCTAGCCCGGTAAAAAGTTAGTAAATCGGTATCATTAATGTCTTTCAATAAAAAAACACATGCCTGAGCCTGAGACGTCATTGAAGCCAGTAAATCCTCAAGTTCCGAATCGACAATAGACTTATGACCGATTAAGACCAGTTGTATATTCCTTTCATATAACTTAAGGTCTAAATAAGCTTTAAGTAAAGCTGTCTGCTTCTTACGAGGCTCAATACGACTGACGTAAAGGATATAATTAGTAATACCATATTTTTCTATAATATTTATTTTGCTTTCTTGTTTATCATAAGGCTGATAAAACAAGTTAGATACACCGTTAGTAGTTACACTTATTTTATTTTTATCAAAGCCAAAATGTTCATGTATAGCTTCTCTTGAATATTCAGATACGGTTGTAATAATATCTGCATAAAGTAGAGAGGTATAAAAAAGAAAGGACTTAGAAAGGCGATAGCTTAATGGAAATTCTTTAGGAAAATCTTTAAAAAGTAAGTCATGAGTAGTAACGATATACTTAGAGGCCTTAATCGGAGGAACTATATATTGAAAATGAGAAAAATCAATATTATTTTTTCGAATTAACCCAGGAATTTCAAATCCTAA
>JBQGDD010000085.1:0-3301 GCA_052038845.1 Dyadobacter sp.
AAGCACAGAAGATGAGTGTACGGGGGTTTTAGTTTGCCACGATGCACTGGAAAATGTAATTGATGAGGCTATAGCCAAAAAGTGCAACATGGTGGTATGCTTCCACCCTATACTGTTTTCGGGCTTAAAAAAAATTACAGGCAAAAGCTATGTAGAGCGCTCAGTAATTAAAGCGATAAAAAATGATATTGCCATATATGCGGTACATACAGCACTGGATAACCATAAACAGGGCGTAAATAAAATTATTTGCAATACACTTGGACTTACAAATACTAAAATATTAGTTCCTAAGGAAAATTTTATCCGTAAGCTGGTTACCTATACAGTACCCGAAAATTTAGAAAAATTGCGCAACGCCCTATTTGATGCCGGGGCGGGAAACATCGGTAATTATGAAAACTGCAGTTTTACCTCTCAGGGTATAGGTACATACCAGGGTACGCCTGAAAGTAACCCGACAATTGGAGAAGCAGGTGAATTTGTAGAAAATCGTGAAATAAAAATTGAAGTTACTTTTGAAAAGCACCTTGAAAGCAGGATTTTAAAAGCTCTTTTTAGTAACCACGTGTATGAAGAGGTTGCATATGAAATATACAGCCTCGAAAATCGCCACCAAAACATAGGTTTGGGTATGATTGGCGAACTCGAACAGGAAATGGAAGAGCAGGAGTTTTTAAAGTTTGTAAAACAAAAAATGCTGGCAGGGGGAATTCGGCATAGTGCATATACAGGCAGGAATATTAAAAAAGTTGCTGTTTTGGGTGGTTCAGGCAGCTATGCCATTAAAAATGCTATAGTAGCAGGAGCTGATGCCTATATTACAGCTGAACTGAAATACCACAATTTTTATGAGGCTGAAAATAAACTTCTATTAGCAGATATAGGACATTTTGAAAGCGAACGCTATACAAAAAATTATATAGTTGATTATCTTACGAAAAAAATCCCTAATTTTGCAATCATTTTATCAGAAGAAAATACAAATCCAGTTAAGTACTTATAAATATGGCGAATACCAAAGAATTGAGTGTTGAAGACAAGTTAAGGGCACTTTATGATTTACAGTTAATTGATTCCAGAATAGACGAAATAAGGAATGTGAGAGGTGAACTGCCTCTGGAAGTTGAAGATCTTGAGGATGAAGTTGCAGGGTTAAGCACAAGGCTTGACAAATTGAAAACTGACCTTGAATCTATTGAAGAGCAGATTAAAGAAAAGAAAAATGCTATTGAGGAGCATAATTCAGCCATAAAAAAATATACCGAACAGCAAAAAAATGTTCGTAACAACCGTGAATTTAATTCTTTAAGTAAAGAGGTTGAATTCCAGGAACTGGAAATACAGCTTGCCGAAAAGCATATAAAAGAAATGAAAGCCTCTATTGAGCATAAAAAAGAGGTGATTGCTCAGTCTACTGAAAAACTGGAGGCAAAACAAAGCCACCTGCAGCATAAAAAATCAGAACTTGACGCTATAATGGCTGAAACTGAAAAAGAAGAAAGTTTCCTTATAGAAAAATCTTCTGAATACGAAGCACAGATAGAGCCAAGATTAATAGCTGCCTATAAAAGAATACGAAGCAGCGTTAGAAACGGACTGGCAGTTGTTTCTATAGAAAGGGGTGCTTCGGCAGGTTCTTTCTTTACTATCCCTCCGCAAACGCAAATGGAAATTGCCTCACGTAAAAAAATAATTACAGATGAGCACAGCGGAAGGATTCTTGTAGACAGCGCACTTGCTGATGAAGAAAAAGAAAAAATGGAGCAGTTATTTGCTAAAATATAATTTCTTAAAGCCCCGCCATGCGGGGCTTTTTTAACTTCTATGCAGAAAGTTATCACTTACATCCTCACTAAATTTTTAGGGCTTTATATTAATGTTTTAGGATATATTGCCCCTGCTAAGGCAAGCAGGCTGGCTTATAGATATTTTAGCGAGCCTAAAGATGGCAGGCTGGTACAGGGACAGCTTCCCGAAATATTAAAAGAGGCTAATGCAGAAATGATAACCCACCATGATTTTGTTTTCCAGATGTACACCTGGAAAGGAAATGATACAAGTGTGTTATTACTACACGGATGGGAAAGTAATGCTTCGCGATGGGAAACTTTTATATCCTATTTAAAAAAATCCGGGTGTACTATAATTGCGCTCGATGCTCCGGCACACGGGTTATCTTCCGGGCATGAATTTAATGTGCCCCGCTATGCTGAATTTATTAATGTAATTGTGAACCGGCTTAAACCCTCGGTAATGGTTGGGCATTCTTTAGGCGGAGCCACAGCGTTATATTATCAGTCTCATTTCCCAAACAAGTATATTGAAAAGATGGTGATACTGGGTGCACCCAGCGACCTTACCACTTTACTTCATAATTATGTAGGGCTGTTAAGCCTTAACAGCAACATCTTTCTGTTACTCAAAAAACATTTTCTCGACCACTTTAAAATTAAGACTGACGAGTTTTCCGGAAGCCGCTTTGCCTCTAAAATCAACGTTAAAGGATTTCTTGCTCATGATAAACAGGACGAAGTAGTAAGTTTTAAGGAAGGAAAAAAAATAGCCGACGCATGGCCTGATGCTGAGTTTGTAGTAACCAAAGGCTTAGGTCACAGTATGCATGACGATGCACTTTACAAAAAAATATATTCCTTTATATTTGAGCAATAACTTTCAAGCGGTACTTTTGTAATATGGAAGATGAACTGAAACGCCTTAATAAATTTATAGCTGAAACAGGCTATTGCTCCCGCAGGGAAGCTGACAGGCTTATTGAAGAAGGACGCGTTACCATAAACGGTATTGTACCCGAAATGGGAACTAAGGTTACCCCAAATGATGAAGTACGCATTGACGGAAAACTGATAAAAGAGAAAACAGGAAAGCATACTTACCTGGCTTTTAATAAACCTGTAGGCATTGAGTGTACCACCAATCAGGATGTAAATAACAATATTGTTGATTATATAAATTATCCTAAGCGTATTTTCCCAATAGGGCGGCTGGATAAAGCCAGCGAAGGGCTTATTTTTATGACGGATGACGGAGATATTGTAAATAAAATTCTACGTGCCCGCAACAACCACGAAAAAGAATATATTGTTACTGTAAACAAACCCATAACCGAAAGGTTTATACTCCGTATGAGCAACGGAATACCCATTTTAGATACCGTAACCCGAAAGTGCAAAGTAGAGCAAATAAGCAAATATATTTTCAGGATTGTACTAACACAGGGCCTCAACAGGCAAATTAGAAGAATGTGTGAATACCTTGGCTATGAAGTAACTGCCCTTAA
>JBQGDD010000086.1:0-3558 GCA_052038845.1 Dyadobacter sp.
TCTGATGTATATTGCCATGAATGGGGAAGCCTAGTCTTTGTCGCAGACATGGCTTGGATCGCCAACCAACTCTACAAATGGCGTAAGGACGCTAAATCGACTGCAAGAGGTATCAGTAATTGAATTTTATTGGTTTGTACTTTCACAAAATCATGGTTGGGCACTACCTATTTTTCATTGTAATCTTTTTTACCTAAACTTGCGAGACAAATACACAACTATATAGCACACATGAGCAATCACTACGTAACAGACCGACCCTACGTTCATCGCTTGTTAAACAAAAATGCTAAAACCGATGAAGTACTAATTATCACCAGCTACGATTATTTTCTTCAGAAAAATGATCTAAATACACTCAGACAGCGATATTGTGAAATTATCCTGGTACCACGTACTACTGACGACGACTATTTAATAAATGTTACGGTAAGCCCTCTTCTTGATAAGTATGAGAAGATTCATCTTGTAACGAACCCACAGCTTGATACCCGGCATCATGTGATCTACGAATTGGTTGTTAGAAGAAATAAAGCAATTAGGATTACGACAGTCTATGATTTTTGCGAAACTCATCTCAAGAAGGTCTATATCCCGGAGGACATTTCTCAGATTAATCCAAATGTGAGTGGAATCTCTGAGTTTGGTAAAAGAGTTCGCTATCCTAAAAAGATAATTGATCTGCTTATTTCCTCCATCTTGCTCATCTGTAGCTTGCCCGTGTGGCTAATAAGTTATGTTATAGTTAAATTACAGTCCCCAGGCCCGGTATTCTTCCTTCAGGAAAGAGTTGGGATAGAAAGCAGGCTTTTTCACTGCATTAAGTTCCGGTCTATGAGGCTGGATGCGGAAGCAGGTGGGGCGGCGTTTTCAAAGAAAAATGATTCCAGAATATTTCCCTATGGAGGTTTTATGCGCATGACTCGTATTGATGAGCTGCCGCAGATCTATAACATTTTTCGAAGAGATATCTCACTGATAGGGCCAAGACCTGAAAGACCCGTTTTTTGTGAGACTTTCGATGAGACAATTCCATATTACAATTTAAGACATAACGTAAAACCCGGCATTACGGGATATGCACAAGTAATGTACTCTTATGGAGCAGGGGTATCAGACGCAAGACACAAGCTGATGTATGACCTTTACTATATTAAGAATTGGACATTGTTTTTAGAACTAAAAATCATTCTACTTACAATCGTAGTTATTTTGGGAAGAAAAGGAAGGTGACAACAAATTAGCATTTTCTTTTTTTAACCCTCTCTGCTTTCTTAAATGAGAATTTCTATCTTAGGCATCATTATTGTCTGCCTTTACAATACGCTTTCATTCGGGCAGGATTCCACTTACTCATACAATATAAATTTACAAGGAACATTAGCCAGTGGTAATGTTCCTTTTTGGCTTCATTCCAATACATATGGAAATGTGCCAGAAGAGGGATCGTTTGTCTTAGGACAATTTTCCCTGCACAAGACGTACCATCCTCATAACCCAAGATTTTTTCAGTGGTCTGCTGGCGCAGAAGTCATCACCAACTTAGGGAAAATTAACAAAGTTTTTTTCTCCGACTTATATATTGCAGGCAAGGCTGGGCCGGTAGAGCTTGTTATAGGTCAGCGTAAGGAATTCACAGGGCTTGCCGACAGTATACTCACTTCAGGATCAATAGCGATGGGAAGCAATTTTCAACCTTATCCCAAAATTCAAATTTCCACTCTTAAATTCTTTAACATAATTCCAGGTAGTAATTTTCTTGCTCTTAAATTTTCTTATTCTGACGCAATCATTGGCGCCGCAGATATTCAGTATGGCAATGTTTCATTTATTCCGGATGCATATTTCCACCAAAAGACGCTATATGCCAGAGTCGGTGGAGACCAATCCCGATTAAGCTTATATGCAGGTTTTAACCATCAGGCCATGTGGGGCGGTGAGGACCTTATATTCTCTGGTGGATTAAAAAGATCTACCTCCTACAACTATGTAGTGTTTGGCAAACCCTGGGCTGGAAGTCGTGTGGGAAACCATTTTGGCACAATCGACCTTGCATTAGAAGTAAAAACTAAAAAAGGCTCAATATTTATCTACAGGCAGAGTATTTACGAAGACGGTTCACTAGCACAACTGTCTAATATTGCTGACGGTTTAAATGGTATTCGTTTCAAAAGTTACGATAACGCCCCATCAGATAAATCCTTTAAAATAAAAACCGCCTTACTTGAATTTATATATACCAAAAATCAAGGAGGAGAAGTTTTTGATTTTAACAATGGTATTTTCGGTAATGACAACTACTATAACCATTATGTATACAGACAAGGGTGGTCATACAAGGGAAGGTCTCTGGGAAATCCATTACTTTCTGCTCAACAACTACTTCGAGACAATTTAATCAAGGATCCTTCGTCATTCACTACTAATAACAGGATTATTGGTTTCCACACCGGACTAGACTTTTTATGGAAAGATTACAAAGCTATTTTCAAAGGAACTTTTACGCGTAATGCAGGCACATATAATATTCCCTTCAACAAGCCTCTGAATCAATCATCCTTTCTGCTAAGGGTTGAAAAACCTTTAATTTTTTTAAACAGAAGCATAGTATATCTGAGCTTAGCTTCCGACATTGGTGAAATTTATCCTTCAAATACTGCATTGAGCCTTGGCTGGGCTAAACGTGGCTTTCTTGGGAAGAGATAATCTCATACTTTTGGCGAACGTTTACTGAAATTTGAGATCGAGTGTTGTCAACTAGGTGTTTTCTTTTACTGATTTTATTCATCGTTGTACTTCAAGTGTCAAAGGCACAGGATTCTACCGTCACCTACAGTGCATCGCTTATTGCTGCCGGTAGCACCTCTCCTACCACACCTATATGGTTACAGGCAAATCAATACGGGAGTATACCTACTTCAGGCACTTTTACACTTGGTAAGCTAGGTATCTATAAACGTTATCACCCAGGCGATCCCCGCATTGTCCAATGGTCTGCCGGCATTGAAGCAGTCGCTTCCTATTCAAGGAAGGGAGATGCATTTCTATCTGATGCCTATGTGGCAGCGAAGTTAGGCCCAATTGAAGTTTTGGCAGGACAAAAAAAATCCATGACAGGTATTGTGGATACAGTTCTTACATCCGGGTCACTCAGCATATCGGGAAATGCACGTCCTATACCTTCAGTCCAGATTGCTATCCCCGATTTCTATCCTCTTCAATTTACGGGAGAATTTCTTTCTGTAAAAGCTGCCTATTCTGATGGTCTACTTAATGGATCCTATATCAACTATGCCAGTATTGCCTATATTCCAAGGACCTACTTTCACAAAAAATCCATTTATTTTAAACTAGGAAGCGAACGAATGAAGTTGAACGCCTATGCAGGAATGAATCATCAAGCTGTGTGGGGAGGGGAACAAGAGATTTATCCTGTGCAGCAAATATCGAATTCAAAAGCCTATTGGCACACTATAACCGGTATACAATATAACCATATCAGACTAGGGAATCATTTCGGCACTATGGATCTGGCATTAAAATGGAAACACGAGAAAT
>JBQGDD010000087.1:0-2068 GCA_052038845.1 Dyadobacter sp.
TAAAATCGCCACCCGCAATCCCGGCAAGTGCCTGTGTATATTGGAAAGCAAATTTTGGGAAACGTTTTTCATTTTCAATCCTCCCTATGGGTGTCTGCATAAAATCACTAAACGGATTCCACTGTACGGCAAACGTTGCCATGGTGAGGTTAAAAACCGGGTAAATTATACCGCTCGGGTTGTACAGGTAATGAAATTTTGGGTCTATACGGCTGCGGGTCAGTTCTACTACGCTTTCTGTTTTAGGTAACATTTTTGTTTCTACATAGGCGCGCCATGTCTGGTGGTTATAAAAGGTAGAAACATTTATAGGGCGTGGGTCATAAATTTTAAAAACCCTTTTATCAGTAATAAAAGAAGTGCTTGCAATTTCCTTTAAGTCATCAGTATAAGAGCCTCCTATCCATGTGTTCGAAAATTCATCTAATCGGATAGCAGAACCCAGGCTGTATTTAAACTCACCATCTTTTGTGCCATACACACCATAACCGCTTATCCTGAATGTTTCTGCAAATTTATTATTGGTAACACCGCCAAGCCCCAGCCTGAAACCCTCGTAGTTATTATATTTGGCAACATCCCTCAGGTCTATATCTACAGCTCCTACAGGCAGGTAGCCGTTAATAATATTCCTGCCCAATATAAGACGCTGTTCCCAGTTATCTTTGGCTATAATACTGTCCAAAGCAATATAAGTCTTCATACTTCTGTTATCCAGTGTATCTCTAAACCGGTTCCAGTAGCTGTCTTCTCTTGTTATAGCTTCCCGGTCAATTTCTATAGCTACAGATGAATGCTTAATCTTTACCGGGATATTAAATTCTTTTTCAAAATTCTGCGATTTAGACATTACATAAATAAAATCGGATGCTTCTTTTTCCCGGTCAGAATTTTGATCAGGTACATCAAAGGTTATTGTTTCGCCTAAAATTTTAATATCTTCCTTATTGTTGCCCTTAACTATTTTTAAAACGTTGCTATCAGGAAACCACAGGTCATATTCTTTTTCATATTTAAAATAATGAGCAGAAGTAACATCCAGTATGTTTCTTACCCTAAATACTGCTTTTGCAACACCATAATTGTTTTGGTCTATATATAATATACCCTCCAGTTTTTTCTTTTTATTGGGGTTTTTAGGAGTAAAATATACCATATAGGTATTGCGGTTGTCTAAAACAACTGTGTCAAGTATGGTGTAATTATAGTCGGTAAACGCATTGTTAGCCAATGGCCCGGCATATTTGGTTTCAATTATTTCTACACTGTTGCTGTAAACGGAATATGACTGAAACGTAAGCCCTATTATTTCATACACAGGCTGTTTAAAGCCTGCCATACGTGTGGCAAGTATGGTTTCTTTTAAGCCCTGATTATCATTAAAGTTAAATTCCGAAACTTTTTCAGTTTGGTATATATGCTGTTTTTCTATCAGTTTTTTAAATTTAAAACCCGAAGAGTCTATTTTTTGGAGTCTTCGTCCTGTTTTTTCGTAGATGTAAAGAGAGTCGAGTTTTCCTGAAATAGAGTCAGGGTTAGCAGTAACAACCAGTCGGTCATACATTTTATAACGAAAACTTTTAAGTTTTTGCTGGGGGTCATTATATTGCTTTCGCCTTATAGCTTCCTGCATTATTTTCTTTGCAGGATTTTCATTACTTATAACAAGTTCGTTAAGGGTGGTGGCTTTATAAGATAGCTCAATATTATAATATTGCCTTTCAGCCGATGTGGTTACTTTTTTGGTTTCATAACCTGTATAGGAAACAGTAAATAACGAAATATTATCAGCCTCTTCTATAATAAACTTGCCGTCAACATCACCTGTAACGGTTTTTCCTGTTGGGGTAGTAATAGTGGCAAAAGGCAGGGCTTCTCCGGTTTTATCATCGGTAATAGTGCCGCTAACAACCATTTGCGCCCGGATGCCCAGGCTCATTAAAAGCAGCAAAAACGTAAATATCCTCATGCAGTTATATATGCTTAACTTAAAAAGGGTGCCTTTTATTGTCGGCAAATATAGTGCATAAATAAAAAAATCCGCCACAGCGGATTTTCAAAATTATAC
>JBQGDD010000088.1:0-9722 GCA_052038845.1 Dyadobacter sp.
ACGGACTGGTAATGTTATTGCCTCACGGTTATGAAGGTCAGGGAGCAGAGCACTCATCAGCCCGTATGGAGCGTTATTTACAGCTTTGTGCTAACCACAATATGTATATAGCAGACTGTACAACGCCTGCTAACTTCTTCCACCTGTTAAGAAGGCAGATGAAAACAACATTTAGGAAACCGCTTATCGTGTTTACACCTAAGAGTCTGTTGCGCCACCCTGCGGTAGTATCTACGGTAGATGAGTTTGCAAACGGCAGTTTCCACGAGGTGCTGGACGACCCTGCGGCAGAGGCTGATAAGATTAAGACATTGGTATTCTGTACCGGTAAGTTTTATTATGATCTGGTTGCTGAAAGGGAAAACCTTGGCAGGGATGATGTTGCCTTTGTAAGGCTGGAACAACTGTTCCCGTTACCGGTAGAACAGCTTAAAGAGGTAATAGCGAAATATAAAAATGCTGATGACTATGTATGGGCGCAGGAAGAGCCAAGAAACATGGGTGCTTACAGCTATATGCTAATGAACTTTAATGAAGTTAAATTTAGGGTTGCATCGCTTAAAGCATACAGTGCTCCTGCGGCGGGTAGCTACACAAGGGCTAAAAAACGCCACGCTGCCGCTATAGCAATGGTATTTGATAAAGATTTATTTAATTAATATTGTATTTTTGATTTAACAACAGAGTTAACACCAATAAAATTATACTGACATGGTTTTAGAAATGAAAGTTCCTTCACCGGGGGAATCGATTACAGAAGTTGAGATTGCAACATGGCTGGTAAAAGACGGGGATTATGTAGAGAAGGACCAGGCTATTGCCGAAGTAGATTCAGATAAAGCAACCCTTGAGCTTCCTGCTGAAGCCAGTGGTATTATAACATTAAAAGCAGAAGAAGGCGATGCTGTAGCTGTGGGTGAAGTAGTTTGCCTTATAGATACTGATGCTGCAAAGCCTGATGGAGGCGATGCTCCTGCAAAAGAAGAAAAGAAAGAAGAAGCTCCTAAAGAGGATAAAAAGGAAGAGAAAAAAGAGGAGCCTAAGAAAGAAGATAAAAAAGAAAAAGAAAGTTCATCTGAAAAAAGCTATGCTTCGGGTACACCATCTCCGGCGGCAAGAAAAATTTTAGATGAAAAAGATATAAAAGCCGAAGATGTAAAAGGTACGGGAAAAGGTGGCAGGATAACTAAAGATGACGCGGTTAACGCTAAACCGTCTATGGGTACGCCAACAGGCGGCAACAGAGGGTCTGAGCGCCAAAAGCTTTCTATGCTTCGCAGGAAAGTGGCTGAGCGTCTTGTTTCGGCTAAAAATGAAACAGCAATGCTTACCACATTTAATGAGGTAAACATGACGCCGATTAACAAAGTGCGTAACGAGTATAAAGAAGAGTTTAAAAAGAAGCATGGCGGTGTAAGTCTTGGCTATATGTCTTTCTTTACCAAAGCGGTAGTAAGGGCTTTACAGCTATACCCTGATGTTAACTCTATGATTGATGGTGATTATAAAATATCGTACGATTTTTGCGACATCTCTGTAGCGGTGTCGGGTCCTAAAGGGCTTATGGTTCCTGTAGTGCGTAATGCAGAAGCATTATCTTTCAGGGGTGTTGAGGCAGAAATTAAACGTTTGGCTGTACGTGCCCGTGACGGACAAATAACAGTTGATGATATGACTGGTGGTACATTTACAATATCTAACGGTGGTGTTTTTGGCAGTATGCTTTCAACACCTATCATTAACCCTCCACAGTCTGGTATTTTAGGAATGCACAATATTATAGAGCGTCCTATAGCTGTAGATGGCAAAGTAGAAATACACCCAATGATGTATGTAGCGTTATCTTATGACCACAGGATTATTGACGGACGTGAATCGGTTGGTTTCCTTGTAGCGGTTAAGGAAGGGCTTGAAAACCCGGTAGAACTGCTAATGGATGACAATCCTAAAAAAGCATTGGAACTTTAATATTAAGTCAGTATAAATAAAATGCCCGTTTAGAAACTTCTAAGCGGGCATTTTATTTAATATATGTATATTGCCTTAATGAATAAAGAGAAAATAAACAAGCGTAAAAAGAATAGGCTTACCGATATCGTAATGACGATATTTAGGATATTTCTAGATATGTAGGGTTTGACTAAAACTAAATGAAATCATCTAAAAATAATTTTTAGGCGACTTCATTATATTGTAGTGGGAGATACCCCCATTTTTTTCAAATGCCTGAAATGAGATTTCATCATTTTTAATAAAGACGTTTTGTGGTACGGATATTCGTATTCTGTAGTAACATCATCAATAATAGTATTAATCAGGTCATAGTTAGTGTGGCAGATATTTGGAAATAAGTGATGTGCTGCGTGGCAATTAGCTCCTCCGCTGATAATTCTTGCAAACTTACTGTTCGGATTCCAGTCGCAGCTCGTTTTCAGCTGATGCACAGCCCATGAATATTCTAATGTCTCATCTTGCGGCTCAAAGTAATCTGCTTCTTCAAAAAAATGTGTGCCTACAAGCATAATTACAAATATTAAAGATGTAAATGCTGAGGTTGATATGTATGTTAGAAGAATAAATCCGAAAGAAAACCCGGTTAGTTGTACCGGTATATATAATACGATGGTAAAATATAGTATTTTGAAGAGAAAAAAACGCACGTAAAGGCTGGCTTTTGATACACCTTTTCTCATCCATGCATATTCTTTTGAAAAAAGATAAATCCAGTCACCCATAAATACGGAATGCAGCAAAGCCAGCATATAAACAAATGGAGCATATAAATATTGATACTTATGCCTTTTTGACCAGGGATGAGATGGAGCAAGTCTCAAAAAAGGGTTTTTATCAATATCAATGTCGCTTCCCTCTACATTTGCATAAAGATGATGGGAGCGAATGTGCCTTAGCCCCCATAAAAGAGGATCTATCCCTACAGTTAAAAAACTTGCAAAGTGTAGAAACTGATTTGCAAATTTATTTTTAAAAGCTGTATTGTGAGAAGCATCGTGCCCTAAGCAAAACCCCATTAGCAAGCCAGATAGCTGAAAAGCTAAGTACAGCAGCCAAAATATAAACTGACTGTTTGTATTGATAAGAAAAGAATAAGATATAGTACAGACTGCTACCCAAAAAATACCTTTAGTCCAAAAGTTAACATCACCATGTTTTGCTATATTTTGCCCTAATTCCTCATATACTTTTGCTCTTAGTGTGCTGTAAAATTCTTTTTCTTTTGAGCTGTTTTTAAACCTAAGCTTTTTCAAAATATTTTAAATTGGTTGTAAAGCAATAAGATAACTCAATTTAGATATACTAAATTGTGTGTTTTTAATATTTATTCTAAGTTAGAATAAAACCGAAGTTCAAGAATTTTCTGAATTAGCCTATTTTGAAGGCAAGTAAAGAATAGACATAAAAAAACCCGTAAACTATTTACAGGTTTTGTTGCAGAGAGGAAGGGATTCGAACCCTCGATGCCCTTTTGGAGCATACACACTTTCCAGGCGTGCGCCTTCGACCACTCGGCCACCTCTCTAAGTTTATACGGGCGCAAAAATAGAATATAAAAACGGATATAAAAAATTATTGTGACATTTCACCACGCAGTGAATTTTCAAACTGCGTTTTGAATTCAGAGTCAGAAAGTCCTTTACCCAACAGGTACATCAGCTTGGTTATTGCAGCTTCGGTAGTGATATCTGCCCCTGCTATAACCCCAATTTCCTTTAATAAGGTGCTAGTTTCATAATGTCCCATATTCACACTCCCACCGGAACATTGAGTTACGTTAATAATTTTAAGCCCTCTTTCAATAGCCTGCTGTAATGTTGCTATAAAATAAATATCGGTAGGGGCGTTGCCGGAGCCGTAGGTTTCCAGCACTACACCTTTAAGCCCGGGGGTATTAAGTATAGACGATAATACCTGCTGGTTGATGCCCGGGAATATTTTTATAATAACCACGTTATTATCCATAGCATCTGCAACTTTCAAGGGCTGTTCGGGTACATTAGGCAGTAAGAGATCTTTATTTACTTTTAAATGTACTCCAGATTCTGCCAAAGCAGGGTAATTGGGCGAAGTAAAGGCATTAAAGTGTTCGGCACTTATTTTTGTGGTACGGTTTCCCCTGTATAGTTTATACTCAAAATACAGGCAGACTTCTTTAACAAGCGGAAAAGCAGAACTTTGTAATGATGCTATCTGTATGGCTGTTATAAGGTTTTCCTTGGCATCTGTGCGTAAATCGCCAATTGGTAACTGTGAACCTGTAAAAACAACGGGTTTGTTAAGGTTTTCGAGCATAAAGCTAAGTGCTGATGCCGAATAAGACATGGTATCTGAACCGTGAAGGATAACAAAGCCGTCAAACTGGCTGTAGTTTTCTTTTATGATGCCTGCTATCTTGTTCCATTTAGCAGGATCCATGTTAGATGAATCTATCGGGGTGTCAAATGATACCGTTTCAATGTTGCAATCAAGCTGTTTTAGTTCGGGTATCCTTTGCAGCAGTTTCTTAAAGTTAAAAACTTTAAGGGCACCTGTTTCAAAATCTTTTACCATACCAATAGTCCCCCCGGTATATACCAGTAAAATATTGGGTTTAGACTGCATTTTGGTATTTCATTTTATTTACAACAGGGTTGGCATACATAGACAGGAAGCCCTCTCTCATAATATCATTTTCGATGTCTATACGCATTTCAAGCCTGCGTTCAAAAAGCAGTTTTTCTTTTTCGGTATAATGGTCTGTAAACTGGTTAGAGTTGTTCAGCAGGTCGTAAGCTATGTAATTGGTAGGCCATAGCTTGTATGAGGTTACTATAGCATCATCTATAACCTGAGATAACGCCTGTATCTGTTTATTTACATTGTCCTGCTCAGTAGTAATTTTATCCAGCTCTTTGTTAAGCACATCGCCTACATGTATGTGTATCCTCTTTTTTTGTCCCATAATACCGCTAAGCAATGTCATGAAATCTTCATTTTTCTCCTTTACATATATCTCATCTTTAGCTTTTGCCATTAACTGCGGCATTTTTAAAGCGTCTGTAGGATCGTATTCATAAGAGATAGATACAGGGACTATCTGCATTTTTTTAAAATAGTCCATCAGGTTTTCTTCGTCAGATGCCATTGCAAGCATTTTCAGCACTCCCTGCTGTGTAATATCATTACCGTCTTTAGTACGGCCTTCGCGCTGTGCTATCCAAACCGACCTGTTTTCGCGTGAGAGGAGCTGGTATATATACTCTGACATCAGCTTTGAGCTTTGCAGCAGCTCCCGGGGCGGAAGCCCCCGCTGTACCAAAAAATTCCTGTTAAGCCTTGATAGCGTATGCAGGAAAGATTTTTGCACCAGGTTATCGCCAATGGCAGATGCCGTCATAATTAAATTATGATCGTAAAGCGAAACGTTTATTAAAGAGGTATCAAGGATTATATCCCTGTGGTTAGATATAAAAAGGTAAGGAGTATGTGTTTCAAGTTTTTCAAAACCTGATGTTGTTAAGCCTTCTGAACTTTTTTCCAGTACTTTTTGTACTGCCTGATATATAAAATTAATTTGAAAGTCCCTTTTAGAATGTGTTTTCCTTAACTGTTCCATCCATTTTGATTCTTCCATATCAGGAAACGTAAAGCTCATGAGGGCTTTCATCATCGGGTGGTGTATCACACTACATATAGCCTCATTTACTTCACTGTCATAAAAAGGCCTTATATGATCAAATTTCGACATGCACTTCTTTAAGTTAAAACAATTCACAAATGAACAAAAAATTTATGAATTTAACCGAAATTCTTTGTTAAATACCAAAAATTTGTCTTGAATTTTCGGTGGTTACAGCAGCAATTTCCTGTGTGGTAAGTCCATATATTATGGCAAGTTTATCGGCTATAATTTTTGTATAGCTGCTTTCATTTCTTTTGCCTCTGTATGGAGCCGGAGCTAAGTAAGGAGAGTCGGTTTCCAACACTATATTGCTAATATCTATGTCATTAAGAAACTGGTCTATCTTCCCGTTTTTAAAAGTAGCCACACCGCCAATACCCAGCTTCATGTTATAGGAAATTGCTTTTTGAGCCTGTTCAAAGTCGCCGGTAAAACAATGGAAAATTCCGTAAAGGTCATCACTTTTTTCAGATTCCAATACTTCAAAAACCTCATTAAAAGCATCACGGCAGTGTATGTTTATGGGTAGTTTGTGTTTTTTGGCAAGCTGTATCTGCTTTTTAAAAGCATCCTGCTGTTCTTTCAGCCGGGTTTTGTCCCAGTATAAATCTATACCTATTTCGCCTACGGCATAAAATTTATGTTTTGCAAGCTGCTGCTCTACATGAGCAAGTTCTTCTTCATAATTTTCTTTTACATACGTAGGGTGCAGCCCCATCATCAGGAAAATGTTATCAGGGTACTTTTTTTCCAGGTCATACATCTGTTTTGTGCAGGAGGAGTCGATAGACGGTACAAAAAAACGTTTAATGCCCATATTTATGGCACGCTCTATCATGCTGTCTCTGTCGTTATCAAATTCTTCGCTGTAAAGGTGTGTATGGGTGTCTGTCAGTATCATTATAAATTTCTTTGCGGTGCAAAATTACAAAGATGCCCCGGTATTACCTTACTATTAAAATATTTTAAAGTATTTTTGGATGTAATTAACTATCAATGGAAAACTTATACGGGGTACTAAAAGAAAAAGGTTATAAAAAAATAAAATTTAAAATATCAAAAACCCAGCATTTACTTATCAAAGGAAAAATAAATGGTGTAGAAGGGAGCTTTATATTAGATACTGGGGCCTCAAACAGTTGTGTAGATTTTAAAGGTATAGAACTGTTTGAACTGTCGGCTTCTGATTCTGATACAAAAGCGGCAGGCGCAGGAGGTACAGGCATGCATACACAGGCATCGCTTAAAAACACCCTTAAGCTGGGGCGGTGGACTACTAAAAATTTTGGATTGGTTATTTTTGATATGTCGCATGTAAACCTTGCACTTAAGGAATATAAAGCTAAACCTGTACACGGAATTATAGGGGCCGATATACTTCTTAAAGGAAAAGCAATTATTGATTATTATAACAGCTGCTTTTATTTAAAATAAAGAATTAATCCATACTCAACGCAACTATTTAGCGTTTTTTATATCTGTTTTATATAGCATAAATTTTAAAAAATGAAAAGACACAGTATTTTACTAAGCATTTTAATTTTAGCAGGATTATTTACTTCATGTGATGACGAAATGGGATATGATGACCCTACAGCAATCGGACCGTCTGCACAACAGTTTGGCGCATTAAAAAGTGCGGCTTACCGAAACCTTATACAGGAGTTTACATTTGACGCTAATAATGAAGTTGTAACATTTACATCTGAAAAGGGTGTTGTTATTACGTATGATACCTCCTGCCTAACTATTGATGGTGAGCCTGTAACCGGAGAGTTTACCATTGAATATGTAGAAATATTTGATAAAGGGAATATGCTTACAGCAGACAGACCTACTATGGGAATAACAACAAACGGTTATTTAAGCATGATGGTTTCTGGTGGTGAAATTTTTATGAAAGCAGTACAAAACGGTGAGGAAATTGATTCTGATTGTGGCTATGCAGTAGCTGTCCCAACTTCGCTAACAGGGGGCGAAAATGAAGATATGCAGCCTTTAACAGGCAGCTTTCAAAACGGAGGGCTGGTATGGACACCTACGCCGCTTGAATTTTGGACAGGAACAAGCCAGGAAGATGATACTGTATATTATAACGCTGAAGTAAATAATTTTGACTGGTTCAGCAGTGGCAGGTTTGCAGATTTTGACGGGCAAATGATTACACTTAATGCATGGGTGCCCGAAGGCTACAACTCATCAAACTGTAATATTTATGTGGCTATTGAGGGTGAAGACCATGCTTTAGGTACTTTATCAGGGCAGTATCCTGTTGGGCGTAAATGCCACTTGATATTTGTTACAGTAAATAATGGTAACTGGAGTTACTCAATCCAATCGGTAACGCTTAGTAACACAATGTACACATTTTCAGAATCTGGATTACAGACTACAACCGAAGCGAACCTGATTTCTCTTATTAATAATTTGCCTTAAAGCAATTATAAAATATATTATATCGTCCCCTTCTTATTGCATAAGTAGGGGATTTTTACTTTTTGAAATACGCAACCTTTGTAGTTTTACTACATCTCATAATAAACCAACAAATTATTATGCTATGAAAAAATTACTACTTGCACTTTTCGTTTCCGTTAACCTTTACGCACAGCTTCCTGTAAACACTCCTCCCGATAATGAGTTGTGCGACAGTAACAATGACGGTTTTGAAATTTTTGACCTTACAATAAGTGAAAGCTATATTTTAAACGGATTAAGCCCTGATGATTATACAGTTACTTATCATGAAACCGAAGATGATGCTTTTTTTTATGTAAATCCAATAACGAGTGCCATAAATTACCAGAATATAAATTATTCTAATCAGGTAATTTATGTAAGGGTAACTGATAATGCTGATGATGATAACTTTGAAATCCTTTATTTAAATTTAGTAGTAAACCCAACTCCCGTAGTTCCTGATGTGTCTGACATAGTTGAACTTGATAATGATGGTACTGATGATCAGGTTACTGAGATTGATTTTGCCGGACTTATTGATTACCTTACAACTTCTGATGATTATATGGTAACACTCCATAGTACATTACAGGATGCTGTTAATGGTACAAGTGCTATACCTGAACAATACAGTACAGGTACAGCTACATTATATTTTAGGATAGAAAATACAGAAACAGGGTGTTATACAACAGGCAGTTTTGCTGTTATTGTACTGTTTTCGGATTATTATACTCCCATACCTACTGGTGCAGAAATGCAGGCATTTACAGAAGGACAAACGCTTGCTGACCTACAGGTGGAAGGAGAAAACATTAACTGGTATGCTACACAAACGGCAGAAGATACCCTGCCCTTAGAAACTGTTCTTGAAGATAATACTACTTATTATGCCACACAGACTGTATATGGAATTGAGAGTTTGCAGAGGCTGGCTGTAACGGTAAATCAGGTATTAAATACAAATACATTTTCTGCTAATAACTTAACATATTACCCAAATCCTGTAACAACTGTTTTACATATCGATAATATCGAAGAAAATTCAATTATTGATGTATATAATCATTTAGGGCAAAAGGTTGATGTTAGAGAAGCTAAAGTAAATACAGTGCTTGATATGAGTAATCTGGCTAATGGTATGTATATAGTTACGATACTGTCTGATAATAATAGTAATACAGTAAAAATTATTAAGAATTAAAAAAATTACTGTTTAAAAAAAAGGCGGCTAATTTAATTTAGCCGCCTTTTTTTGCTTAGTTATTCAACTTTTCTGGTTTACTAAGGGTTACATACCCTATGGTTAATGCGCCTGCTATACCCATCAATAGTAAACTGTCAATTGGGGTTTCAGGTGTTGTCTGTCCCTCATCATCAACATCATCTCCAAAGCCGGTTTGTGCTGATATAGTGGGGGCTGTAATTATTACAAACAGTAAAGAAAGTAATACGGATTTAAATTTTATCTTTTTCATAGTAATTTATTTTACAATAATTTTTTTGGTAGAGCTGTTTCCTTGGCTTCTAACCTGAACCATATATACTCCGGGAGCAAGATCAGTGTTTGCTGTAACAGCTATTG
>JBQGDD010000089.1:0-2194 GCA_052038845.1 Dyadobacter sp.
GAGTAGCTAGAATTTACGTATACCTAAAGGAATACCTTCGTTTAATGAGACAGATTACTACATAGCACACCTGTAGCTAAAACAAAATGGCATCAACTTTGCAACTATGTAGTTAGGTTAATAATTGGTTAGTTAGAAAAAAACGCCTGAAGTTCCCCACTTCAGGCGTTTTTTATGCTGTAAAGAATTTATCCTTTAGTTTTGTGAGACAGAATGATGTTCGTAATAACGGCAATGTTAGCTTATGATTTAAGAAACTAAAAACCCAACTGATTGATATACGCAACCGTCATTTTTGCCCGATTTTCTTCTGTAGTGGACTGATCAGCTTCTTTGATCTCAGGATTTGCAAAAAATTGTAAATCAACATCTGGCTTTATACCCTCACCGATCTTATAGATCTTACCATTACGATCTTTTATAACACTAGTCGTTAAATTAATAAGATAGTGATTGTTTAGTGGAAATGTTTCATTTACAGAAGTCAATCCGTTTGTAGTTTGACCAATAACAGTTACATTTTTCTGTCCTTTGAAAGCTGCAACAAAAAGCTCACCAGAACTTGCCGTTTTCCTGTCTGCCAAAATAAATATAGGCGCTTTTTTGTTTGCTACATTAATAGGCGTCAGAGATTCATCAGACAGTCCAGTTAATTCAAAAAATTCCATATCCTGATCATCCAGATTTGCTTTATCCCACATTGACCGAGTTATTTTTTTTTCAATGCCATAGCGATCTACATAGGAGTGAATGTTATCTTGATCGATGAAGTCATACATATGCCAAAGCATAGGCCATATAGTGCCTCCATCATTATCTGCCACATCAAATATCCACGCTTTCGGGTTTTGCTTATCTAGGGTTTCTATTTGCTCACCAATATACTGCACGTATTTTTTGTGCTCAAGTAAAACACCGGGTACCTTTAGGTAGGCATACTTACCTTCAATCATCTTGCCGCTTATATCCGGGAAAGGGTGTCCAGCTTCTTCATACGTTACCGTAGCATACTGCTTTAGCACTTCGTTTTCACTGCCTTCAGATGCTTCTTCCGTATAAAATATACTAGAATGGGAGTCTTTAAGTTGACTCAAGATCTGTTCAAATATGGAACGTAAATCGCCCATATCAATAGTGTTAGATACTTGATTTTGCGATTTAACTCGAATGGAATCCCAATTAACTAATGAACTCTTATAGGCATTTTTCTCCACAATGTCAATAAATTTGGACATCATCTCTTGATTTGATGCGTTTTGCGCTATACATGTTTGAACGCCATACGTAATTTTTAAAATCAGTATAATTAATAATCTTTTGCTAAAATCCATTTAAAATAGGAGTTCGTTTTAATTACTAATATACCACTTTATAAGAAAATACTGTGTTTTGAATTTATAATCCGCAAGACCTTCCGATCATTGCTTAGTTTCGTGAGACGCATTTATGTTAGATAATATTAGCAATTTCTATAACATAAATGAAGGCAAAAATATTCTAAAAAATACCTCGTTCTAGATTTTTAAAATGCTAAATTGTAAATAGTTATTAATTTAAACATCTACATTAAGGGAATCAAACCAGGACCAAAGAGAATTGCTGAATCTACTGGAAAGCCGGATAGAAGGCAAAGGGATAACAAAGAAACACCGGGTAATACCCCGTCGTTGAAACCCCACAAACACGTTAAAGGAAAATAGTAATTAATACCCTCAGAACAAAGATGCGCTGGGGGTATATAATTTATTTTGAAGACTACACTATCTAATATAATCTTTTTTGAGGAGAATGGTTGACTCGTTTTATCCTTTCGTTTTGTGAGACAAATCTTGACTTCGCATATCATATTGATAATATAATTTGCATCTACCAAATAACAATCGTAATATTGCGATATAATTATGGGACTTACAAGAACTGAAATATTTACTGAGGAGCAAAATCTGCTGGCGAGCTTATTTAAAGCGATGGCTCATCCGGCTAGAATTGCAATCCTACAAAGGATAATCCTGTCAAATACCTGTATTTGTGGAGATCTGGTAGGTGAACTCGGATTGGCGCAAGCAACTATTTCCCAACATTTGAAAGAGCTTAAATCAGCGGGACTTATACAGGGAACTATTGAAGGAGTGAGCGTCTGTTACTGCATCGATCCAAAAGTATGGAAATTACTTGAAAATAGGCTTGGAGAATT
>JBQGDD010000090.1:0-3699 GCA_052038845.1 Dyadobacter sp.
GACCACGAAGCTGTCTGTCAACACGCCTTGAGTCATGGCGTTCTGTACCTACAATTGCAAGTCCCCCTGCTGCTTTCACTTCAGGAGTAAGCTTAATATCGGTACCACGTCCTGCCATATTGGTTGCAATAGTTACCACTCCCGGTTTACCTGCTTCGGCAACAATTTCAGCCTCTTTTTTATGCAGTTTTGCATTAAGTACATTGTGGGGTACACTACGCATTTTAAGCATACGGCTTAACAACTCGGATATTTCTACAGATGTTGTACCTATAAGTACCGGCCTGCCTGCCTGAGAAAGCTGTGTAACATCTTCTATTACCGCATTGAATTTTTCGCGCGTACTCCTGTATATAAGGTCTTCTTTATCTTTTCTTGAAATAGGCCTGTTAGTTGGTATTTCTACCACATCAAGCTTGTATATTTCCCAGAACTCACCAGCTTCGGTTACGGCAGTACCCGTCATACCTGCCAGTTTATTATACATCCTAAAGTAGTTTTGCAAGGTAATAGTGGCAAATGTTTGGGTCATTGCCTCAATTTTTACATTCTCTTTAGCCTCAATAGCCTGGTGTAACCCGTCAGAATATCGCCTTCCGTCCATAATACGTCCGGTTTGCTCATCTACTATCATAATTTTGTTATCCATGATAACATACTCTACATCCTTTTCAAAAAGGGCATAGGCTTTTAATAGCTGGGTAAGGGTATGGATACGCTCACTTTTTACAGAGAAATCTCTGAAAAGTTCTTCTTTGCGCTCTGCTTCTTCTTCTTTTTCAAGGTTTTTCTTTTCAATATTGGCTATTTCAGTACCAATATCCGGCAGTACAAAAAATTCATTATCAGTATCCTGAGAAAGGAATTTAATACCATTATCAGTTAAATCTACCTGATTGTTTTTCTCTTCAATTACAAAGTAAAGCGCTTCATCTACTTTATGCATTTCACGATTGTTATCCTGCATATAGTGATTTTCGGTTTTTTGCAGTAACTGCTTAACCCCCTCTTCACTTAAAAATTTAATAAGCGCCTTGTTTTTAGGTAATCCTCTGTGAACCCTTAATAATAGGAAACCGCCTTCTTTAGTATTGCCTTCCTTAATAAGTTTTTTAGCTTCTGCCAAAACACCATTAAGCAAAGTCCTCTGTAGGTTAACAAGGTTTTCTACTTTAGGCTTAAGCTCATTAAACTCATGGCGGTCTCCCTGTGGCACAGGACCAGAAATAATAAGTGGTGTACGGGCATCATCTACTAATACCGAATCTACCTCATCCACAATGGCAAAATTGTGTTTTGGCTGTACAATATCTTTAGGCGAGTGTGCCATGTTATCACGCAGGTAATCAAAACCAAATTCATTGTTGGTACCATATGTAATATCAGACGCATAGGCTTTTCTTCTTCCTTCAGAGTTTGGTTGGTGGTTGTCTATACAGTCAACACTCATACCATGAAACTCAAATAAAGGAGCCTTCCAGGTGCTATCCCTTCGCGCTAGGTAATCATTCACCGTAACAAGGTGCACACCATTACCTGTAAGTGCATTAAGATAAAGTGGTAAGGTAGCCACAAGGGTTTTACCCTCACCTGTCTGCATCTCGGCAATTTTACCCTGGTGTAACACTATACCACCAATAAGCTGAACATCATAATGTATCATGTCCCAGGTAATTTCTTTACCTGCTGCATTCCACGAGTTTGCCCAAATGGCTTTATCACCCTCCAGTGTTATATAAGATTTTGTGGCAGAAAGTTCCCTGTCAAACGGGGTTGCTGATACTGTAAGCGAAGTGTTCTCTTTAAAGCGGCGTGCTGTTTCCTTTACTACAGCAAAGGCTTCAGGAAGAATATCCATCAGTACTTTCTCAGAAATAGTATATGCCTCTTTCTCCAGTGCGTCGATAGAAGCATAGATATCTTCTCTTGCGTCAATATCTTCTGTATTTTCTATTTCCTTTAAGTAAGACGCTATTTTAGCATCTTTTTCTGCTCGTGCCTCGCGTATTTTCTCTTTAAAGTATATCGTTTTAGCTCTAAGCTCATCATGCGACAGTGGCATTAATGTTTCCTCAAAAGATTTTATCTTTTTAATTAAAGGCTGTATAGCTTTTATGTCTTTTTGAGACTTATCACCTACAAATGCTTTAAGGATGTTATTTATTAAACTCATTATTATATAGTTACTTATTATGTTTCAAACGGTTACAAATTTAAACAAAAAAAAAGCCTCGTTTAGAGACTTTTTCAATTGAATTTATTTTTTAGTATTCATCCTCGTTCCAAAGATAATCTTCGTCGGTAGGATAATCCGGCCATATTTCTTCCATCGATTCGTAGATTTCTCCTTCGTCTTCTATAGACTGAAGGTTTTCAACTACTTCAAGGGGTGCCCCGGTACGAATGGCATAATCAATCAGCTCATCTTTGGTAGCCGGCCATGGGGCATCACTTAAATAGGATGCCAGTTCTAATGTCCAATACATCTGCTAAACGATTTAATTTTATGCAAAAATAATTTTTCTACTGAAAAAATCAAGTAAAATGTTGTTTATTTTACTGAAAAATTTAAGAACGTATCTTAATACTGCTAAGACTTACAGCCATTGAGTGAATTAATACTTTTCAGGTATCCATTTTACCTCTTCGGCATGCAGGTCATAAGTCAACTTTCGTGCCAGTACAAAAAGGTAGTCAGAAAGTCGGTTCAGGTAGGTTAAAACAGCTTCATCAGTAGGTTCCAGTTCATGTAAATGTACTGCCAAACGCTCTGCACGGCGGCACACACACCTTGCTATGTGACAATATGACACAGTAGTATGCCCGCCCGGTAAAACAAAATGCGTCATTTGCGGGAGTTCAGCATCCATCATGTCAATTTGGTTTTCAAGGAACTGGATGTCAGTATCTGAAATTTTAGGGATGTTGAGTCTTTCTTTGCCACTTTTAAGCAATGTTTTTTCAGGATCAGTTGCCAAAATGGCACCTATAGTAAAAAGCCTGTCCTGTATTTTCTCTAATGTTTTTTTATAATCTGTATTAATACCCTGGTCACGTATAAGCCCAATATGTGAGTTAAGCTCATCTACAGTGCCATAACTGTCTATACGTATATGGTGTTTAGGTACTCTTGTACCGCCAAATAATGCTGTAGTGCCTTTATCTCCTGTTTTAGTATATACCTTCATAAAATTTATATTGAAACCGTTTTTTTCTTAGGGTTTGGGTTGTCACTTTCTATTATACCGTCACGCAGGCGTATAACACGGTGTGCATGTTCAGCAATATCTTCTTCGTGGGTAACTAATATTACAGTGTTGCCGTTAGCGTGTATTTCATCAAAAAGATTCATTATCTCTACAGATGTTTTACTGTCAAGGTTACCGGTAGGCTCATCGGCAAGTATTATAGAGGGTCGGTTAACCAGTGCACGTGCTACAGCAACCCTTTGCCGCTGCCCACCAGATAGCTGGTTAGGCTTATGGTCCATACGGTCTGCCAGCCCTACCTGTGTAAGCACTTCGGTTGCACGCTCGTTACGTTCCGGTTTTTTATATCCTGCATATACCATAGGCAACGCAACATTATCTAACGCTGTTGTCCTTGGGAGTAGATTAAAGGTTTGAAAAACAAACCCGATTTCTTTATTTCTTATACCTGCCAGTTCGTCGTCAGTCATCTGGCTTACATCTTTTCCGT
>JBQGDD010000091.1:0-2805 GCA_052038845.1 Dyadobacter sp.
CGACCTTTTCAGGATGTACACCAAATACTGCGAAGGCAGGGGCTGGAGAACCAGTGTGGTAGATTTAAATGAAGGTACGTCTGGCGGGTTTAAAGAGGTGATATTTGAAGTTACCGGAGATGATGTTTATGGCACACTTAAGTTTGAAGCAGGGGTCCACCGTGTGCAGCGTGTTCCGCAGACTGAAACTCAAGGGCGTGTACACACATCTGCTGCTACTGTTATGGTATTGCCGGAGGCAGAGGAATTTGATGTACAGATAGATATGAACGATGTGCGTATCGACTTTTTCTGTTCGTCAGGACCTGGTGGGCAGTCGGTTAATACAACTAAATCTGCTGTGCGTATGACGCACGTTCCTACAGGGCTTGTGGCACAGTGCCAGGACGAAAAGTCGCAGCATAAAAATAAAGATAAGGCATTACAGGTACTGCGTTCGCGTTTGTATGAAATGGAACTTGCCAAAAAGCAGGAGGAAGATGCCGCGAAACGAAGCTCTCAGGTGAGCAGTGGCGACCGTTCTGCCAAAATACGCACTTATAACTACCCGCAGGGGCGTGTTACCGACCACAGGATAGGTCTTACTCTTTATGACCTTGACGGTGTAATGAATGGAAACATACAGAAAGTGATAGATGAACTTCAGTTAGTAAATAATACAGAAAAACTCAAGGAAAGCGAAGTTTTTTAAATACAAAGAATCCCGCCAATACGGCGGGATTTTTTCATATTTTTAAATCCGCATAATTTATATTATCCTGCGTTTTTTATGATTAATAAAGATTTACAATGAAAAAAATAGTCACCTTTATAGTAACCTTAATTTCAATTTCGTTTTATTCACAATCTAATTCGGTTACATCTCTTCCTATTACTCTTGAAGGAAACTCAATTTATATTTATTGTAAGGTAAATGAGAGAGACAGTTTAAAGTTTCTGTTTGATACCGGAGCTGATGGAACTGTTATAAATAAAAGTTCCCTCCAAAAGGTTAATCTTACTATTGATGGGAAATCTCTCAATGTAGGTTCAAACGGACAAAATGAAGTTGAATCAAGTTCTAAAAATGAACTTATATTAGGTACAATTAAGAAAAATGAAGTTTTCCTTACAATAATACCTTTTGGTACAGATGCGTTTGATGGTATTTTAGGTATAAATATGATGAAAGAGCATATTATTGAAATAGATTATGATAGGGGTTTGATTAAGTTTTACGCTGAAGATGACAAAAATATTAATTTGAAGGGATATACTAAACTTAAAATGTATTCTGATATTTATCCTACTTATATTAAAAGTACAATATCTGTAGGCGGAAAGAAATTTAAGGGACTCTTTGGACTTGATACTGGTGCAGATGATGCTTTAACACTTGCCTCACCGTTTGTAAGAAAAAATGATTTTACAAATAAGGGGGAGAAAGTAGGGCTTTCGCGGTCAGAAGGATCAGATGGCTCTGTATATGAATCCATTATTATTGAATTACCGGAAATTGAATTTGCCGGAAAGCATCTGTATAATATTCCGGCATCCCTTTCTAATTCTACAGAAGGAATTGATTCAAGTGATAAATTAGCAGGGTTTTATGGCAATGCTGTACTGAGAAAATTTAATATGATTATTGATTACAAAAATCATTTAATCTATTTTAAACTAAATCAAAACCTATATTCTGATTTTTATAATGAGTGGTAAAACAGTTAGCATAATCTTACCAAACCATATTTTTATTAAGTAATATGAATTTGTAACTTTGTATTACTAAACAAACAGCTATGACCACACAACAACTACACGAACAAATTCAGAAAAAAAAATCTTTTCTGTGTATAGGGCTTGATGCCGATTTAGATAAAATTCCGACACACCTTCTTGCTAAAGAAGATCCTATATTTGAGTTTAATAAAGCAATTATAGATGCTACCCACGATATTGCGGTAGCTTATAAGCCTAACACCGCTTTTTATGAAGCCTATGGGCTTAGGGGCTGGCATTCCCTCGAAAAAACTATAGAATACCTAAACCACATGCACCCGGAGGTGTTTACCATTGCTGATGCCAAGCGTGGCGATATAGGCAATACATCGGCTATGTATGCCAAGGCTTTTTTACAGGATATGAATTTTGATTCTATTACTGTTGCACCTTACATGGGTAAAGACAGTGTGGAGCCTTTCCTTGCCGTTAAAAATAAGTTTGCTATCCTTTTGGCATTAACCTCTAATGAAGGGGCATTTGATTTCCAGACACAAAAAACAGGTGATGGCGAACTGTATAAAACAGTACTTAAAACATCGCAAAAATGGGATAACAGTCAAAACCTAATGTATGTAGTAGGGGCAACCAAAGCAGAATACTTTAAAGAAATACGTAAAATTATACCTGATAATTTTCTGCTTGTGCCCGGTATTGGTGCGCAGGGGGGAAGTTTACAGGAGGTTTGTAAATATGGTATGAATGAACAGGTTGGGTTGCTTGTAAATTCTTCACGCAGTATTATTTATGCAGGTAATGGAGAAGATTTTGATGTAGAAGCCCGTAAAGAAGCTCTAAAAATTCAACAGGAAATGGCGGGTATTTTAGATAACTTTAAATCTTAAACTTGAAGCCTGAAGCTAAGATATTTACTGACCAAATAGGCAATACCATTTCGCTGACAGAATCTCCAAAGCGGATAGTATCTCTTGTGCCTTCGCAAACAGAACTTTTATTTGACCTGGGGCTGGAAGACAGGCTTGTGGGGATAACAAAATTTTGTGTACACCCGTATCATTTAAAATCGACTAAGAAAATTATTGGAGG
>JBQGDD010000092.1:0-5907 GCA_052038845.1 Dyadobacter sp.
TTATTATCCTGATATTGTTTGTACCTTTGTGTCGTTAAAATATACCTTATGATTGAAATAGGAAAATACAATACGCTGAAAATAGAACGTGATACCCAGGTGGGATTATATCTTACTGATGGTAACGAAGATATACTTTTACCTAATAAATATGTACCGCGTGAATTTGAAATAGGAGATGAGCTTATTGTATTTGTATATCTTGACCATGAAGAAAGACCTGTTGCTACTACACTTGAGCCTTATATCTACCTGAATGAATTTGCACTGCTAAGGGTTAATTATACCAATAAGTTTGGTGCTTTTTTAAACTGGGGGCTGGAGAAAGATTTATTTGTTCCTTTTAGGGAGCAGGCGAGGCCTATGGAAAAAGGCAAACGCTACCTTGTATATATGTATCTTGATGAAAAGTCGAACCGATTAGCGGCATCCAGTAAAATAAACCAGTTTTTAAATAACGAAACACTTACTATAGAAGAAGGCGAAGAGGTTGACCTTATAGTTTCGCACATTACAGATATGGGCATTAATGTAATAATTAATGAACAGCACAAAGGGCTAATGTATAAAGATGAAGTATATGAAGACCTGCGTACAGGCGACAGGGTTAAAGGTTTTATTAAAATGATACGTCCTGATAATAAAATTGATGTTACACTGCAAAAAACAGGTTTTGAAGGTATTGAGCCTAATGCTGAAAAGATACTGGATGAATTGCGTGCCAGCCGGGGCTTTTTGCGCCTTAACGATAATAGCCATCCCGAAGACATTAAAACGGTGTTGCGGATGAGCAAAAAAACGTTTAAAAAGGCAATAGGTACCTTATACAAGCAAAAGCTTATCGAGATTAAAGATGATGGTATCTATCTTGTAAAAATATAAAAAGTTACTCCTTTTATTACCGCAGCATTTTTTCTGTTCCTTCAACAGGGTAGTTGCCAAACAGTGGGGCAAGTTTATGCACTTTATAAGTCCTGTATGTAAATTTGTTAGATAGTGCTATAATAGCTACAGTATCTTTTTTTAAGGTAACATAAGATGATGTATTGCCATGCCACCAGCCATTGTGGTAAAAAAGTTTTTCTCCGTTTTTCCATTCGTGCATCCGTATGCCTAATCCATAATTTTTTACACCCTTTTGCTCATAACTGTATCCCTGAAAAACCTGTTTAACAAGATCAGGATTTAAAAACTTATCTGAATAGGTTGCAAGGTCAAATTTAAGCAGGTCACGCGGAGTTGAATATATATTTTTATCGCCATAAACATTATCAAGAAAATCAAATGGATGTAGTGCATTGTTTTCTTTATAAGAGCGGGTTACACTGTCTTTTTGGTTGTCATAATCAAAAACAAAAGTATCATTCATTTCCAGTGGCTCAAAAATAATTTTCTTCATAGCTTCCCTGTAATTCATGCCTGTAATCTTTTCAATAATAAGTGCAAGCATGGCATAATTAGTATTACAGTAGCCAAATTTTTTGTCAGGCTTAAAATATAGACCGAACTTATGTTTCGCCATTAAGTCAAGAATATCCTGATTGGTAATCATGCTCCTGTCCCAAATTTTACTGTCATCACTAAAATAAGCATAGTTTGGAAGCCCGCTACGGTGGTTAAGCATCATCCTTATCGTAATATCTTCATAAGGAAAATTTGTAAGTATAGTATTAACTTTTTGGTCAAGGTCAAGTTTATCAAAGTCAATAAGCTTTAAAATAACAGCCGCTGTGAGTACTTTACTTACAGATGCTATGTGTATTGCAGTGTTGGCGTTTATTTCAGTTTTTTTATCCTTGTTAGAGTAGCCGCCATACTCTTCATATAATATCTGTCCGTTTTTAGCAACCAAAAATCCGCCGTTAAGGGTGTTTTTGGGCCAGTTTTTATCAAAAAAGTAGTCAATATCACTCTTCATAGACTTTTTATACTGCCTTGAAAGTTTTTCGAGTGTTACATCCAGCGGAACAATATGCAGTACTGTATCTTTTTCAACAACTTTTTTCTGTTCGGCTATCAGGGGCTTTTCCTTTTTACATGATAGTAGAAGAAAAATAAATATATAGGGTAAAAATCTCAAAAAATTCATCTTTTAAATATGCATGAAAAGCAAATATAAATAATAGATATTATTTAAGCACAGCTTTTAGTATGGGTTAACATAAAAAAATATATCGTTATAAAATTAAAATTTTGGATAAAAGGAATTTACAGAAAGAGTTTTTTGATATTATATATTTATTGGTTAAAGCCAAAAAAATGATTTATTTTTACGGTAAATAATTATACATAATGGATGCGATAAACTGGAAAACAGTAAAAGAATTTGAAGATATAACCTATAAAAAATGTGATGGCGTAGCCCGGATAGCCTTTAACAGGCCGGATGTGCGTAATGCTTTCCGCCCGAAAACGACCAGCGAACTTTTTGAGGCTTTTTTAGATGCCCGCGAAGATACCTCTATAGGAGTTGTGCTCCTTTCTGCAGAAGGACCTTCCTCTAAAGATGGTGTGTATTCTTTTTGCAGCGGTGGCGACCAAAAGGCAAGAGGACAGCAGGGTTATGTGGGTGACGATGGTATGCACCGCCTTAATATACTTGAAGTTCAGCGTTTAATAAGGTTTATGCCAAAAGTAGTTATAGCCGTTGTGCCGGGTTGGGCAGTAGGTGGCGGGCACAGCCTTCATGTAGTGTGCGACCTTACGCTTGCCAGTAAAGAACACGCTATATTTAAACAGACCGATGCTGATGTAACCAGTTTTGACGGAGGGTATGGTTCTGCCTATCTGGCTAAAATGGTAGGGCAGAAGCGTGCAAGGGAAATTTTCTTTTTAGGGCGTAATTATTCTGCACAGGATGCTTATGAAATGGGTATGGTTAACGCTGTTATACCACATGCTGAGTTAGAGGATACAGCTTATGAATGGGCGCAGGAAATACTCGCTAAATCGCCAACATCAATTAAAATGCTTAAGTTCGCATTTAATGCAACTGATGATGGTATGGTAGGGCAACAGGTGTTTGCAGGTGAAGCAACAAGGCTTACATATATGACTGAAGAAGCTAAGGAAGGACGTGATGCTTTTCTTGAAAAGAGGAAGCCTAACTTTAAACATATCAAATGGATAACATAATTTATGGATAATTTTATAAATTAATCTATAGATATTTCTTCACTGCCAAAGTTTGAAGAAGCAAAACTCTCTCCATTACAAAAAAGGTATTGGCTGGTAATAGTTATAAATATTATTATAACCTTTTTAATAATTACTGCTATTGCTGGCGCAGCCTTATATTTTATTGAAGAGATACAGCCTTATTGGTTAGTTTTTGCCATTGTATATTTATGCCTTTTAGCATTTATAATTCTGGTTAAAAGAATAGGCTTTTTGAATAAAGGCTATGCCTTCAGAACGCACGATATGATATATAAAAGCGGAGCTATAGCTGTTACAACAACTGTAATACCCTACAACAGGATACAGCACGCTGCTATGCATGAAGGTTTTATTTCCAGGAAAATGGGGCTATCTTCAGTAGAGGTTTTTACTGCGGGAGGCATTAATAGTGAGGTGAAAATTTCAGGTATCGAGAAAACCCAGGCAGAGCGGATTAAAGGATTATTAATGGGGAAAGTACTGAAAGAAGATGAAGCCAACGAGGGGCTAAGTAATGAAGGGGGTAAGCAATGAAGAGTGATTTTAGCAAGCCACAGCGCCAGTCGCTGGTAGGGGTACTAGTAATGTTTGCTGATACACTACAAAAAATTATACGTGGCAGCTGGCCTTTTTTAATAGTATGGATATTTAAAATAGATGATATAAACAAGTTATATTTAGTTCTTGTAACCGGTGGTATAGTTATTTTGACTTCTATTATTGCATATTTAAAATACCTGAACTTTACTTTTTTTCTTGATGAGGATAATGAGGAATTTGTAATACGTAGTGGTATATTAAATAAAAGCCGAACGGCGATACCTCTCAATAAAATTCAGCAGGTAAATATCAACCAGTCACTGATTCAAAAAATAATAGGCGTTCACTCTCTTGAGGTTGATACGGCCGGGAGCAGTAAAAAGGAGGTTGAGATAAAAGCCATACCCCATACAATTGCCACACTCCTTAAAGAAAAACTTTTAGAAGGCGGAAGCGATGTGTCAGTTACAGGTTCTCTGACAGACGAACAGCCACAGCATGGCAAGCCTTTTATACATATAAGCCTGTTGAGCCTTTTTAAAACTGGTATAACATCTAATTATGTACGCAGTTTTGCGCTTATCTTAGCATTTGCTATTACAATATTTCAGAATATTGAAGATTATTTTCGCGTTACAGGTTCAGAAGAACATATTCTGGATGATGTTAGCGGTGATCTAATCCTTAGCTTTATATCCTTCATTATTATAGGTATCATGGTACTTACAATAATTGTTAACCTTATCCGTACTATAATTAAATATTTTAATTTTAAAATTACAAAGCAACAAAACGGGCTGTTATTATCATACGGGCTTTTAAATACCCGCAATGCTATTATAAAACCCGAAAGGGTACAAATGCTTGTAGTGGGGAGAAACTATTTTCAAAAGAAAATGGATATTCAGGATATAAAAGTTAAACAGGCATCAGATTCTAATATAGCAGATAAAGAGGCACGAAAGCTCGCTATTGAAATTCCGGGTTGCAGTGAAAGTGAAAAATACACTTTAATGCAGTTTTTACTGGATAAGATACCCCAAAGAGGAGAGCAGATAAACCCTAACATCAGGCGGGTGGCAGCAAAAGTGATAGGCTTGCTGCTTATACCTGTTTCAGTATATTTTATTTTGGCTTATACTGTACTTCCAAAGCTTTATGAGTATATGTATCTTATACTTCCCTACGTTGTGTTTACATTACTGATTATTCTGTTTGGACACAGAAATTATAAACTGTATGTAAACAGCGAATTTATAATTAAGCAAAGTGGGGCATGGGATATAGATAATGAGTTTTTAGCCCCGCATAAAATACAATCGATTAAAGTTACCCAGTATTTTTGGCAAAGGATCTCTGATATAGGCAAAGTTACTTTATACACCGCAGGGGGCAATCTTAGTTATGGTGTGGCTGATTACTCAAAAATTAAACAGCTTGTTAATTACTGGCTGTATCAGGTAGAAACTACCGATAAGGACTGGATGTAATAAATTTTAAAATGTCAAAAACAAAAGCATGGCTGGAAGCCGCAAGGCTGCGTACTCTGCCGCTATCTGTATCCGGAATATTGGTAGGCAGTTTTTATGCCTTTTCACAAGGTTATACTAATTGGGGCATAGTATCTCTTGCGCTGCTGACTACATTAGGATTACAGGTACTCTCAAACTTTGCAAACGATTATGGCGATGGTATAAAAGGTACGGACAATGAAAACCGTATTGGACCAAAACGGGCTATACAGAGCGGAAGTATCTCGGTAAAAGAAATGAAAAAGGGGATAATTATAACATCGGTACTAACGCTGGTTTCAGCTTTGCTGCTGATTTATATCTCTTTCGGAAAGGAAAATTTTGCCTACTCGGTTTTCTTTTTCTTTTTGGGGCTTGCAGCAATAGCTGCTGCCATAAAATATACAGTAGGCAGTTCAGCATACGGATATCGTGGGCTTGGTGATATATTTGTGTTTATCTTTTTTGGACTTGTGAGCGTTTTAGGATGTTATTTCCTGTTTACTATGCAGTTAGATTATTTAATTGTTTTACCCGCAGTTGCTGTTGGCCTGCTAAGTGTAGCTGTATTAAATCTGAACAATATGCGCGATCAGGTATCTGACGCTATGTCTGGTAAAAATACAATGGTTGTAAAAATGGGAGCACAAAAGGCTAAGGTATATCATTATATTGTTATCATAACAGCTTTGGTTTT
>JBQGDD010000093.1:0-8941 GCA_052038845.1 Dyadobacter sp.
TGTAGCTGAAAATAAGCAAGTACAGCTTCACGCTGTTTTTCAGCACGGGATAATAACTCCATAAGGCTGCTTAGCTGATTTTCCTGTAAAAATTCAGGCATCAGCCGTATGTAACGGATTTTTTTAGGCTTGTATTTTTCAGAAATTTCTTCCTGTAAGGATACCATATTTTTTGAAATCAGCCTGTTAATAACAGGAAATACTGTTTTTTTATTTAGTATAGATGCTACTTCCTGTATTTTTAGTGCCGACTGTGTTTGCAGTGCTTCATAAATCAGATACTCCTCATCAGTAAGTTCAGCATTACCTAAAGCGAATGATTTTTGAGGTGTTAAGATAGTTTCACTCTCCAGTATAAGTGCAGATGGCATTGCAGAGCGATACACTTCACCTACAGAGCACATATAATAGGAGGCTATCCACTTCCAGTGCTGCAACTGCTGCTGTGTAACTACCGGCTCATCATCCAGTAGCTGATAAATTTCTTTAGGTGTATATAGCTGTGGTACCGTGTTATGCTTATCCGAAATTATTGCCGTGTATATTTTATTACGGCCAAAGGGTACAGCAACACGCATACCCGGCTGTATAAAGCTGAATTCAGCTTCATTTACAGCATAAGTAAACAGTTTAGGTACTGCCAGCGGCAAAATAAGATCTACAAAAAAGGGCATATAATATATTTACTACAAATATACTCTTTAAGCCCCCATAAAAAAACACCTCCGAGGAAGTGTTTATAATGATTTATATCTTATTATTTATTTTACACGATGCCAAACCTGAGTCCTGCCAAGTAATGAAATCCCCATATATCCCCTAACATTCAGCTTGTCATTGCCGTCAAGTTTTATAGTACAGCTATACAGCTTTCCTTTATTCGGGTCAAGTATATCGCCTCCACTATATTCATTACCATCTTTTTTTAGTCCTTTCAAAATTACAAGTCCCTTTATGGGCTTGTCTTTATCAGCACCCTTACAGTTATTGCATTTGGCATCTTTTTTGGCAGGGTTAAGTATTTCTACCACCTTACCGTACATTTTGCCGTTATTTTCATAAATCTCCACTATAGATTTAGCTTCCCCGGTTTCATCATCAATTGTTTTCCATTTACCGGTTACACTTTGGGCAGAAACAGAAAATACTCCTGCCACCGCTACCATCACAAAGGTTAAAAGAAATTTCTTCATAATTATCTGTTTGTTTTTTTGTTAAATATATAAATTTTTTCGTTTCAATTTATGAATTAATGCATTTAATTCGAAGCCTAAAAGCAGGATAAAGCAGTTTATCCATATATAAAGCATAAGTACAAGAAGTGTACCAATTGAACCATAAAGCTCATTATACTGTGCAAAACGGGAAACATATATTCCAAAAAGGTATGATGTCAGCACAAAGAGTATAGTGGTAAATATGGAGCCGTAACTAAAAAATGCCGCCTTTTTAGTTTCTTTGGCAGCAAACTTAAACAACAGTGATGTTATAGTTAATATCATAAGTACTAAAAACAGGTAACGCCCCCATTCCAGCAGATAAACATCATCTGTAAGGAAACCATTTTTTTTAAGGCTGTGTATAATAATTTCAAGTATTACAATTGCAGAAACTGTTATTAAAAGCAGTATTGATATACAAAGCGATAATAATATAGCCAAAGCATACTGCCTGAAAAAAGAACGCTTAACAGTAATGTGCATACTGCTTTGAAAGCCACTTAAAATGGCATTCATACCATTTGACATTAGTAAAATGGCTAAAAGTATACCTGTGGACAACAAATTATTATAACTTGTTTCTGTTATATCCCTTATTATGTCGGCAATGGCATCAAAGGTATTTGGAGGTACATTTTCTTCAACAAAATGCATAAAATCTTCCTGTAACCCTTCTACCGGGATTTTAGGTATAAGATTAAATATAAACAGTAAAAAAGGAAACAGGGACATAAAAAAGCTAAATGCAATAGCTCCTGCCCTGTATGACAAATCTCCTTTTACAATACCAGTAATATACAGCTCTACAAGATGATAAAGTGTAAGCCCTTCTGAATAAGGGAGCTTTATACTTTTAGCGAACCTGACAATATATTTTATGACAGGTATCCGTTCGAGCTTATGTTCCAGTTCTGATGACATTAATAGGCTTTAAGGCTTAAATCCATATTATATACTGAATGTGTTACTGCCCCCGAAGATATATAATTAACTCCACATTCAGCATAGCCCCTCATATTGGTTTCATTAATCCCGCCCGATGATTCCGTTTGGCATTCATTACCAATAAGGGTAACCGCTTTAAGTGTTTCTTCAAAATCAAAATTATCAAGCAAAATGCGGTGCACACCCGGGTTGGCTAAAATCTCCCTTACCTCATCAAGATTGCGTGCTTCCACAATTATTTTAAGATCCAGGTCCTGCCCCTTTAGATAGCCTAAGGTTTGTTGTATGGCCTGTGTAATACCTCCTGCAAAATCAATATGATTGTCTTTAAGCATTACCATATCATAGAGTCCAAAACGATGATTTTCGCCACCTCCTATTTTTACAGCCCACTTTTCAAGCGCGCGTATGCCGGGAGTTGTTTTTCGGGTATCCAGAATTTTTGTACCTGTTCCTTCCAGCAGTTTTGTAAAGTTACTTGTTTTTGTAGCAATGGCACTCATGCGCTGCATAGCGTTAAGTACCAGCCGTTCTGCTTTTAATATAGACTGGGATTTACCTGAAACGGTAAAAGCTATATCGCCATATTTTACTGCAGTGCCATCTTTAAAGGCAACTTCAACTACAAGTTCCGGGTCCACATAAGCGAATACCTGTTTTGCAAATTCAACCCCTGCAAGAATGCCTTCATCTTTAACCAAGAGTTTAGCACTGCCTGTAGCATCTATAGGTATACATGCTAAAGAACTGTAATCACCATCTCCTACATCTTCCCTTATGGCATTGGCAATTATTATATCTAATTCTTTTTCAAATTGTTTGTCTGATATCATTTTTATGGCGTTTTTATATTCAATAGCTAAAATAATGGTTTTTTTTGAAAGAATGTGATATACAATTGTGAAGAGTTTGTTAGTGTTATAAAGTATTTGGTGTAAATTTCATTTAACTGTTTTGTATTAAAACTACTTTGTAAATTTGCCGTTTATTACTATTCCCCCTAACTCATGAACATCAAACTGCTCGCCATTGGCAAAACAGATAATAAGTCACTGCAAACCCTGATGGATGATTACCAAAAGCGGTTATCCTTTTACATAAAGTTTGACCTTGAAATAATACCCGATATAAAAAACGTAAAAAACCTGAGTGAAGCGCAACAGAAAGAAAAGGAGGGCGAGCTTATACTAAGTAAACTTACACCTACAGACCAGTTACTATTACTTGATGAAAATGGTAAGTCGTTCAGCAGTGTAAAGTTTTCTGAGGAGTTGCAAAAGAAAATGAACTCGGGTATAAAAACGCTTGTATTTGTTATTGGCGGCCCTTATGGATTTTCGGATGCTGTATATGCCAAAGCACAGGGTAAAATATCACTTTCTGCCATGACGTTTTCCCACCAAATGGTACGATTATTTTTTATAGAACAGCTATACAGGGCATTTACAATTTTAAGGAATGAGCCATATCATCATCAGTAGCCTGTAAACTGCTGAATATTTTTACTGCTTCCACTGCTTCTTTCACATCATGCACACGCAAAATTTTCGCTCCTTTGCTTAAGGCTATCATATTAAGAGCTGTAGTCCCATTCAGTGCTTCGTCAGGCGTAGTACGAAGCAGTTTGTAAATCATCGACTTTCTTGATACGCCAGCTAATATAGGTAAGTCAGCAATCTTAAAAAGATCAAGTTTACTCATTACCTCATAGTTTTGCTGTAATGTTTTTGCAAAGCCAAAGCCGGGGTCTATAATAATATCATCAACGCCATATTTACGGGCAGCGGCTACCCTTTCAGAGAAATACAAAAGCATTTCTTTTACTATATCATCATACTGCGTTAATTTTGTCATTGTTTGCGGTGTACCCCTCATGTGCATCATTATATAAGGCACTTTAAGTTCACCCACTGTTTGCAGCATAGCCTCATCCAGCAGCCCGGCAGAAATATCATTTACTATAGCCGCACCACTTGCTATACAGGCTTTAGCCACATCAGCACGAAACGTATCTACAGATATAACAGTATCTGGGAAATGCTTTAACACCAGCTCTACAACAGGTACAATGCGCTGTTTTTCTTCTTCAGCAGTTACAAATTTTGCATTAGGCTTAGAGGAATATGCTCCTATATCTATAAAATCTGCTCCCTCACTAAGCATTTTTTCTGCCTGCTGCAATAACAGGGTTTCGGTACTGTGCTTGCCGCCGTCAAAAAAAGAATCAGGTGTACAGTTTAATATACCCATTACCCGGGGTACAGAAATATCTGTAAGCGTGCCTTTGCAGTTAATAAGCATAACCTCTATTTTTACAAAAAACCCCGCAGTAGTATTGGGGCTTTTTTATTACATTTGAAAAAATTTCATACAAAGATACTACTTAAATGAGTAATACATCTCAGGAATATGACAGTGTAATAGCAACCTGCAGGAAGCTATACAGTAATAAAATGAAAGATTATGGCAGTGCATGGCGCATACTCAGGCTGCCTTCCTTAACTGACCAGATTTTTATAAAAGCACAGCGCATACGCAGCCTTCAGGAAAATGAGGTACGGAAAATAGATGAAGACGAAACCGGGGAGTTTATCGGTATCATTAACTACTCTATAATGGCACTTATCCAGCTTGATAAAGGCGTTGCCGACCAGCCCGACCTTGGTGTTGAAGAAGCAATAAAACTATATGACGAAAAAGTGGCATTGACTAAAACGCTTATGGAAGCCAAAAATCATGATTATGGCGAAGCGTGGCGCGATATGCGGGTAAGTTCCCTAACAGACCTTATCCTGCAAAAAATATTGAGGGTAAAGCAGATTGAAGACAACAAAGGCAAAACCCTTGTGAGCGAAGGTATAGACGCTAATTATCAGGATATGATAAACTATGCCGTTTTCGCATTAATATTGATGAATAAATTTAATACTGTAACTATATAAGCATGAAACTACTTACTAATATATGCCGTTTACTGGTTGGTGTATTATTTATAATATCAGGACTCATAAAGCTTAATGACCCTGTAGGCTTTTCATTTAAACTTGAAGAATATTTTAGCGCTCAGGTACTTGACCTTGAATTTTTAATACCCTTTGCGCTGGCACTCTCTGTAGGTATAGTGATATTTGAAGTACTGCTGGGAGTTATGCTTTTGGTAGGTTTTAAAAAGCGTTTTACATTATGGAGCCTTTTGTTAATGATAGGCTTTTTTACTTTCCTCACATTCTATTCGGCGTACTTTAATAAAGTGACAGATTGCGGCTGTTTTGGCGATGCTATAAAGCTTACCCCTTGGGAGTCTTTTACTAAAGATGTAATATTATCGGTGCTTATACTTATCCTGTTTTTCAACAAACACCATATAAGACCACTTTTTAAAGGGTTTGTAAACACAATTATAGTAGGCGCGTCTTTTGCAATGTGTGCACTATTTGCTTATTATGTACTCAGCCATTTACCGGTAGTTGATTTCAGGGCTTACAAAGTAGGGACAAATATACAGGAAGGCATGGAAATACCAGATGGCGCACCTGTATCTGAATATGAAATGATTTTTATTTATAATGTTAACGGAGAGCAGAAAGAGTTTACAGACAAAGAACTGGATAAAATACCTGCTGATGCTGAATTTGTTAACAGAAAAGATAAACTGATTAAAGAAGGTTACACCCCGCCAATACATGATTTCACGATTGAGAGAGATGGTGAAAACTACACCGATGAAATGCTGGCAGAACCAAAATTAATAATGATTATATCTTATGACCTTGCGAAAGCAAGCGATGAAGGGCTTGCTAAAATGGAAACTTTTTCAAAAAAGGCACAGGATAAGGGATATAAAGTTATTGGTATGACAGCATCCGGTCAGGATTTAATAATGCAGAAAAAACTGGAACATAACCTTACTTTTGATTATTATTTTTGCGATGCCACAACCCTTAAAACTATAGAGAGGGCAAACCCAAGCATTGTAGTATTGCGTAACGGTACTATTGTTCAAAAAGCACACTGGAATGATGCTGAGGGCATGAAATTAAAAAAGTAGGTAATGGATAGCCAAAAAAACAGGGGGAGTGTTAAAATAAAAAACTTCAGGGTTTTGCTTCCAATAGGTTTGTTATATCTAATCGGCATTATGAATCTAAGCCGTGAGCGAAGACACGATAACAGTTTTCTTGATAATGCAGGTCCCTGGATTGGTTATATATGTATTGCACTTGCAACTTTGCTTACTATAGCCCTTATATACAGAGTTTTTAAAGGGCTAAACACCAAAAAGTAATTTGATAAAGTACCTTATATACAAAACAGGCTATGCACTGCTAACTCTTTTTGGGGTGGTAACAGTTATATTCTTTTTGTTTACAGTACTGCCCGGCGATCCTGCCCGCATGATGCTTGACCAGAATGAAAATTCGCAGCAGTTAGCCATTATAAAAAAAAAATATGGTTTTGATAAACCGGTAGCTACACAATACCTGTATTATCTTAATGATTTATCGCCTGTTTCTTTGCACAGCACCAACCCGGATGATTATACTTATCTAACCGAAGGGAAATATAATGCAGTAAAACTTTTTACCGTTGCAGGTACTTCAGTTGCTTTAAAAACACCTTATCTGCGTGAGAGTTTCCAGAAAAGCGGTAAAGAAGTAACCGAAGTTATTTCAGATACATTGCCTAATACCATTGTACTTGCATTTTCAGCTATTATCATCGCTATAATTGTAGGGGTTTTGCTGGGCATAGTATCTGCCCTTAATAAAAATACCTGGCTGGACAGGGCAATAGCACTATTCAGTACACTGGGCATGAGCCTGCCCTCCTTTTTTGCAGCCATATTATTTGCGTGGGTATTTGGCTTTTTACTGCATGAATATACTAACCTCAACATGACAGGCAGCCTGTATGAAGTTGATGACTTTGGCGAAGGCTCTTACATAAAATGGAAAAACCTTATACTCCCTGCTATAGTGCTGGGCATACGTCCGCTGGGAGTAGTTATACAGCTTATGCGTAACTCCTTACTCGAAGTACTTAGCCAGGATTACATTCGTACGGCAAGGGCAAAAGGGCTGAGTGAAGTAAAAATAATCAGGAAACACGCGCTTAAAAACGCATTGAATCCTGTTGTAACAGCTATATCGGGCTGGTTTGCCTCTATGCTGGCTGGGGCGGTTTTTGTAGAATATATTTTCGGCTGGAACGGGTTGGGCAAAGAAGTTGTTGAAGCACTAAATACACTCGACCTGCCTGTAATTATGGGGGCTGTATTGGTTATAGCCACTACCTTTGTTATTATAAATATTCTTGTAGATGTTATTTATGCCTATCTCGACCCAAGGATAAGGCTGCAATAGCAATATCATCACTGTTCACTATATCGAAATAGTGCAGGTTTTGTAAAGTAAACGTGCAAAAAATCAATAATAGTGACTTATTTTATAAAGCTGTTATCGTAAATTTGTTAGACATAAATTTTAAAAATGAAAAAAATACTCATGTTACCGCTATTACTTTTATCGGTAATTTCATGCTCTCAAACCCCGGCTCCTAAATATTTTACCGATGAGGCTCTTAATGAAAAGATGACTACACTTGAAGGTACGCAAATTGCCTTTAAAGATATTTTAGCCAAGCACAAAGGCAAAACCATTGTAATTGACGTTTGGGCATCATGGTGTCCGGATTGTATAAAGGGAATGCCAAAAGTACACAACCTGCAAAAGCAGTTTCCTGAGGCAGTATATGTTTTCCTTTCTTATGACAGGGAAGATGCTGCATGGAAAAGGGGAATAGAAAAATATGATGTAAATGGCGAACATTATCATATTGGGAACAACATGAAAAAAGGTGCTTTTAGCGAAGCCGTTAAACTGGACTGGATTCCGCGCTATATGGTAATTGACAGTAAAGGTGAAATTGCGCTGTTTAAAGCTGTAGAGGCTGATGATGAAAAACTGATTGCTACTTTAAAACAACTTAAATAATGAGAAAAAAAATTGTTGCAGGTAACTGGAAGATGAATAACGACAGTGCACAAACCGAAGCACTGATTGACGAACTGATTGAAAAAAGGCCTACAGATACAACTACTAAAATTGTAATAGCCCCGACATTTGTAAACCTACAGGCAGCCGTTAAACAGGCAGCAGGCAGCAATATAATTGTAGCGGCGCAAAATATGCACCAGGCAGAAAATGGTGCCTATACAGGTGAGGTTTCTGTCAGTATGCTAAAAAGTATTAAGGTAAACACGGTTATTTTAGGGCATTCTGAAAGGAGAGCCTATTTTAATGAGAACAACAGTCTTTTGGCTGAAAAGGTAAATACTGCCCTTAAACATAACCTTACAGTGATATTTTGCTTTGGTGAAGAGCTTGCAGACAGGCAGTCTGAAAACCATTTTAATGTTGTAGAAAGCCAGTTGAGGGAAGGTCTTTTTCATATTACAGAAAATGACTGGAACAATATAGTACTTGCCTATGAACCTGTATGGGCAATTGGTACAGGAGAAACTGCTTCTCCTGAACAGGCGCAGGAAATGCACGCCTTTATAAGAAACCTTATAAGGCAGAACATTAATGAAACTGTTGCAGAAAACACTTCTATACTTTACGGTGGCAGCGTTAAGCCTGACAATGCAAGGGAAATTTTTTCTAAAGCAGACGTTGATGGCGGGCTAATTGGTGGTGCATCGTTAAAAGCTGATGATTTTCTTGCCATTGTAAACGCAATGTAAAATATATACAGATTTTTAACAAAACAGAGGG
>JBQGDD010000094.1:0-1832 GCA_052038845.1 Dyadobacter sp.
AGAGAACCTGTTTTAAAAAATGAAGATTAAGCAGTTTTTTGAACGTTAGCAGCTTGAGCTCCACGAGAACCTTGCTCTACGTCAAAAGTTACTTTTTGACCTTCGTCTAAAGATTTGAATCCGTCACCTTGGATAGCTGAGAAATGTACGAATACATCGTCTCCTTCTTCACGTTCGATAAATCCAAAACCTTTTTCTGCGTTAAACCATTTTACTGTACCTTGTTCCATGTTTGTTGCCTCCTAGTGCGTTACCACACAATGTATTATACTATCCTTGCCCAAAGTATCCTCAAGACGAAAAGTCTTTCTTCATGCTATCCTTTACGCCGAACAAAAATAATTATTCTTATTGTAACATGAATCGGAAATTATTGCAATTTCATCTTATAGATGAATTCTAAAATTTTTACTTCAAAGAATAAATTCAACTACAATCTCACTAGGACTCATATAGAACTAATGACTCAATACTCATATTCAAATTTATGATTTAATTGGAAAGTAATGATAATTCAAAGGAGATGTAAAAATGAAAAGGTTTATTCTATTCACCCTTATTTTATCACTAATAATTTCTATTACTCCTAATTCGGTAGCTAGCGCTACGAATTATAATTATGCTCCAAAGGAGAAAAAAGAAGTTAATAATAGGGTAGATACCAATTCAGATAATAAAATTTTTGATGCTGAAGATGTGATGGCTTTAGAAAAATATATCAAAGTATTCAATGGGAAATTTTCATTTAACAAAGAAGAAGCTTATTCTGATGGAGTTGACTTAACCCTGATTGAAGGCCAAATAACATTTTTAAATCAACTAAACTCAGAAATAGAGGCTGGTATATTAAAAGTTGAAGATGATTTGAGTATCATTCGTTTAAAGGATAAAGAACAAGTGTCACCTGATATGCAGACACTTGCTTGTAAAGGAAAAACAACTAAATCTAAAGATTATTGGTGGGGCTTTACACAGAAGTTGAATAGCTGTGATACGAATAAATTCGCAGCTGATTTGGGTAGTGCGGGTACTATTGCTGGTGGTGGCGCACTCCTTCTTACATGGTTTGGTTTTTGGCCAGCCTTACCTGCAGGTTTAGGTAGCGCTTATTTTCATTTAATGGGCTCTCGCGCTAGTGCTAACAATAACGGAAAAGGAATAAATATGAAAATATGGTGGACTTTAGCTTATAAATTTTCACCACAGTAAATTTACTATTTAATTGGAGTGATATTATGTGGAAAAGTATAACTACATTTTCATTTCCCTTAGTTGTTCTCATTATTTTGGGAGTTACTTTTTTTAGAACTTATAAAGATAAAAAACCAGTAAACAAATTAAAATTTACAAAAAAAGTATTTATTTCTCTCATTTGCTCTTATGTATTAGTAGTTATCGTCACTTATTTAATTACACATAACTATGGATAAATGTTAATTTTAAAGTACCTCTCCTTTTTGTTGAGGTACTTTTTCTATCATAAATTATATAACTCTTCCTTCTATAACATCAAAGTAGACAAACAGAAAAGGGTGTACTCTTCTCCATCAAGAAAATTATTTATTTCAATCGCAATATCAATAATTATTTCTGGTTCCGCAATTAAACTTCTTCTTGGTTTACTTCCAAAATGGTGTACATCCACTGTGTATTGGCCAATAACCTCTACTATTCCATTTCAAATTATTTGACCCCATTCAATAGACTAAAAACCAAAAAACTCCTATATTAGCAATTCGAGCATTAACTCAACCCCATTTTATTCTTTCTTTGTTTAGTTGGAAGATTGAGAACATTTAAATCTTACTAATAGGGGGATTTTCAAAACTTTC
>JBQGDD010000095.1:0-2048 GCA_052038845.1 Dyadobacter sp.
GTCTACCTTCGAAAATGGTAGTGTTAGATACAAATAGTCTAATACTCGGGAACACTGAGCCTTTCTCTTTTAACCCAGTGTTCATTAAATACATCTTGTATGCAATCGACTATGAATGCCTCTGAAGTTGTCACTAAACTGGAGCCATAGCGAAACATGTCTTTAACATATTTCATGTAAAGACTGGTATAGGCTTTTTCATCACCTTGCTGAAAAGCTCTCCAAAGGTCCTGATCGGTAGATGGCAACAATACTTAGACAGATAAGTGTTTACCAAACAAAGGACGTATGGACTGAAATTTAACCCTGAAATACACATTTTCTTGACGCACTGAAATTTACAGCTAAATGCAACAGAGATTTAAACCCGCTAACTTATGCCGGTTCAATTGATGAAAGAAATTCGTCCAGACACAACATGCATAGTAACCTTTCCACACTTGAAGAACACAAGCTGAAGCCTGTGTTAGCCGCCCAAGGCGCGCGGCTGATGACAAACAGTTATCCAAGACTTCTTATAAAGATTATCTAACGCCACACAAAATCTGGTCAAATAATAATCGAAACAGATTCAAATCCAATAATATTATGTATTTTTAGGATTCAAATCCAATAGTATGATAAGAAGATTGCTTCAGGCAAGCATAGAACAAAGGTTATTTAAAGGAAAAGCCATTCTACTATTTGGCCCCAGGCAATCTGGTAAATCCACATTAGTGGAGTCATTTCTTACTGGGAAAGACTTAATGTACCTCAATGGAGATGATTCAGATGTCCGGGAAATTTTAACCAACACTACAGCTGCCAAGTTACGACTAGTCGTCGGCAGCAAAAAAATTCTATTTATTGATGAAGCTCAACGTATACCCAATATTGGCCTTACACTCAAACTATTTACAGACCAGATCAAGGATGTACAAATAATCGCGACAGGATCGTCCGCCTTTGAATTATCAAGCAAGGTAAATGAGCCGCTTACGGGAAGAAAGTATGAATTCATGCTGTATCCGCTGAGTTTTGCCGAAATGGTGCAGCAAAATGGATTGATACAGGAAAAGCGTCTTATAGAGCATCGCTTGATCTATGGCGCCTATCCAGAAATTGTGACAAACCCGGGAGAAGAGAAAGAACTACTGAAACTTCTTGCAAGCAGTTATCTGTACAAAGATCTATTGATGCTGGAGCAAATCAAGAAGCCCCTACTTTTGGAAAAGTTGCTAAAAGCACTTGCCCTACAGGTAGGAAGCGAGGTCAGCTATCAGGAAATTGGTCAAATAATAGGTAGTGACAGTAAGACTGTTGATAAATACATTGATTTACTTGAAAAAGCATATGTTGTATTTCGTCTTCCTGCGTTAAACAGGAATGTTCGCAATGAAATCAAAAAAGGTAAAAAAATTTACTTTTATGATAACGGAATACGAAATGCAATTATCAATAATTTCAAACCCGTTATATCAAGAACGGATGTTGGTGCTTTGTGGGAGAATTATATTATTTCAGAACGCATAAAATATCTGCAATATAGTGATATAGACGTAAACTCATATTTTTGGCGTACAACCCAGCAGCAAGAGATAGATCTTATAGAAGAGCACGGAGACGAGCTATCAGCGTTCGAGTTTAAATGGAGCGCAAGAGAAAAACGACGCTTTCCGCAAACGTTTACAGATAATTACGCCGGTGCGAAAACCTTTATTATTTCTCCCGATAACATGGAAGAATTTTTGTTAGGATAATTGATTATAACAATGACCTGATTTAGAATAACTATACGATTAGACGATACTGACAATGCGGTCATGAAACAATCGATGAGAACATCGATACGGAATGCATTAAGCCAAATCACGTACACTGGCATTATTTTACCAATAAAAATTATACTTAAAATACTAATTTGTCAAATTATTTAAACATCTGCGAATAAAGCTTGCGTTTGCTCGACCAAGTTTCTAAATTAGCCAATGGATTGATTACTTACTGACAGTCAGAATATTACAAACATATTTAATGGGAATTTTGATGCGTGGGAGAATCGTGGGAGG
>JBQGDD010000096.1:0-2662 GCA_052038845.1 Dyadobacter sp.
TCGGCACTGCTCATTGAGTTTTCGTCAACCTTATCATACCATTTTAATGCCTGCGGATATTTACCCTGAGCAAAATAGTACCCTGCCACCTCAATAAAAGCCTGGTTTTGCTTTGTGCTGGTAGGATAATCTTCTACAAAATCTTCCATCAGCATATCAGCATTCATCTGGTCCAGCCTTATGGCGCAGTTAGCTATGTAATAAGCACAGTCTGCCTGAACTTCAGTTTGCTGCACCTGCACTTTTGTCTTTTCAAAAAGTATCTGCGCTGCCTGATATTGTTTATCGTTATATAAAGCTACAGCCTTGTCAAAGTCTTTAAGCTCATGAGTGTAGATTGTAGATTGCTGTGCCGAAATAGTTAAGGCCCAGAAGGGTACCGATAGTAGTAGTACTCTGTTTAGTCTGCGCATATTTTTTGTTTTATTAGGATAGCCAAATATATCAATTCTTATTCTTATTTAACGGCAGATTTTAAGGTTTTAGTATTGCTTTATTAAAAATGAATTTTAGATATTCCTAAAACAAATACAGTTGGTTTTGCCTCTACCCGAAATAAAATTTTGAATACAGGCGTTTACTTATTACTTTTACCAAACTAAATTTTATCTATCCATGTCAGAGCCTGTACTTTCGTTAAAAGATGTTACCATATATCAGGGTAACAATGCAGTAATTAATGATGTTAACCTTGAGGTAAACCGTGGTGAGTTTATATACATTATAGGGAAAACAGGTACAGGAAAAAGCAGCTTTATGAAAACACTCTATGCCGACCTTCCGCTTAAACAGGGTGAGGCTGTTTTTGTAGATTATGATCTTGCGAAGCTAAAAGAGCGCAACATACCCTACCTTAGACGTAAAATAGGCATTGTTTTTCAGGATTTTAAACTTTTACCTGACAGGAATGTTTATGACAACCTGCTTTTTGTACTTAAAGCTACCGGCTGGAGCGAAAAAAGGGAGATGGAGGTTAAAATAAATGAAGTGCTTGATAAAGTGGGCATGAAAAATGCCGTACATAAAATGCCGCATCAAATATCGGGTGGTGAGCAGCAAAGAGTTGCCGTTGCAAGAGCTTTACTTAATAATCCCGATGTTATACTTGCCGATGAACCTACAGGTAACCTTGACCCGCAGACCAGTGTTGAGGTTATGGAATTACTGAAAGAAATTAATCAGCAGGGAAAAACAATTATTATGGCTACCCATGATTATGCCCTGCTAATGAAGTTCCCGTCTAAAACACTTAAATGTGACAGCGGAACACTATTTGAAGTTGTACAGCGCAGTGTGTAGCTTAACAATATTCTTTGGCTAATGCTTTCAATACTGATACCCACTTACAGCTACAATGTTTATCCATTAGTTGCTGCTATCCAAAAACACTGTACTGGAAGTAATATTACCTTTGAAGTTATTGTTTTTGATGATGGTTCAGGTTCCTCGCTAAATTCTGAAAATGAAAAAATAAACAGTTTACAAAATTGTTTATTTAAAGCCCATACAGAAAACAGGGGCAGAAGTGCCATAAGAAACCTACTGGCTAAAACCGCTAAATACAAGTGGCTTTTGTTTTTGGATGCTGATACAATACCTACATCAGATAATTTAATATCAAATTATATTCCTTACATGAATAACGACGAAAAAGTTGTTTATGGTGGTATAAAGTATCAGGATAAAAAACCGGATAAAAGCCAGCTCCTCCGTTGGATATATGGCAATGAACGTGAAGCGTTACCAGTAGAGGAAAGAGCCAAAAGTCCGTACTTAAGGCTACTGACACTTAACTTTCTAATTAAAAAAACTGTATTTGATAAGGTTTGTTTTAATGAAGACATACCTAACCTAAGGCATGAAGACACACTGTTTTCTTACGAACTAATGGTTAATAAAATACCTGTTATTCACATTGCGAATGAGGTATATCATTTAGGGCTGGATACAAGTGAAGTTTTTATAAAAAAATCTGAAGAGTCGGTTATCGGATTGCAATATCTCATTAAAAATAATTACTTACCCGCAGATTATTTACAGATAGCAAAGACTAAAAAACGATTAAACCGCTACGGGTTATCTTTTTTTGCAATTTTGGCATTCAGGTTACTGAAAAAACCTTTTCAAAACAATTTAAAAAGTAATACGCCTTCACTTTTTATTTTCGATATTTACCGTTTGGGCTATTTTTGTACGTTAAAGTAAATCCTTATGGCTTTTTTTACTGTAGTTATACCTTTATACAATAAAGAGAACTTTATTGGCAGAACACTTGACAGTGTGCTGGAACAAAGCTATACCGATTTTGAGGTTATTATAGTTAACGATGTATCTACAGATAATAGTTTAGCCGTTGCACAAGGCTATAACGATGAACGGATTACCATAATTAACCATCATATAAACAAAGGACTTTCAGCCTCCAGAAATACCGGAATAAAAAATGCAAATACTGAGTACATTGCTTTTCTGGACGCCGATGATATATGGAAGCCCCACTTTCTTGAAAAAATATACAGCCTTATACCATTATACCCACAAGCATCATTATTTGCTACAAAATATGAGGAAAATTATCCGGGCAATGTAACTATCGATTTAAAGATACCTGATTTGCAATTACAGGATAATCACGGTATTGTTCCTTATTTTGAAAATGATC
>JBQGDD010000097.1:0-1618 GCA_052038845.1 Dyadobacter sp.
AATAGTATTAGGTAAAGGCAGGACAATAAAAATAGTTTTTTTACTTTCATTAGTGCCTTTAGGCATCTTGTTTTACTATGGTACTGTATATATAAAATCATTAATGTGGGCGTTAGGTTACGGACTGTTCTTTATAGTATGCCCGCTTATATATTTCAGTATAAAGGTATGGGGAGCTAAAACAAAATCAGATTTTGTACACCTGCTTACTATTTTAAAGTTAATCTTGATTTTAACCGCTGTTTCAATAGCAGTTATAACACTTAATATTAATTACAATGGTTAAGGATAAGCTAAAAGGATATATGGTTATACTTGCATCGGGTTCGCCACGCAGGAAACAGTTTTTAAAAGAACTGGACATAGATTTTGAAATTCGCCTTAAAGAGGTCGAGGAAATTTATCCTGACCATTTAAAAGGTGTGGAAATTACAGATTACCTTGCTGAATTAAAAGCTGCTGCTTTATCAGGTTCATTAACCGAAAGCGAAATACTTATTACAAGCGATACTATTGTGTGGCACAACAATGTAGCATTGGGCAAACCAAAAAACTATGAGGATGCCTTTTCTATTCTGCAAACCCTATCGGGCAGTACTCATGAGGTAATAACATCTGTTTGTATAAAGAGCAGCAAAAAGTCTGAAATAATAAATGAAGTAACAAAGGTTACTTTTAATGAACTTACTGAAGAGGAAATAAAATATTATCTTGACAACTATAAACCTTTTGATAAGGCCGGGGCTTATGGCATTCAGGAGTGGATAGGGCTTGTTGCCGTTACTAAAATTGAAGGTTCTTATGTTAATGTTGTAGGTATGCCAGTGAACAAGGTATATCAGCATTTAATTAATTTTGTATAATATAGTTACAGGATTATGAGTGACAGCTATTATTTTAATCAAAGCCTTATTACTGTAATTACAATAATAATTTTCATTATTATAAGGCTCATAGTAAACAAGCTTACAAGGCAATATGGTGTATCGGCACATTTATCTGAACACCGCACACACCTTATCGCCAAGTATATGGACATCTTTATATTTGTCCTCTTTTTTCTTGCTATAATTGCTATATGGGGTGTAAAAACACAAAACCTTTTTGTTGTAATGTCATCCGTATTTGCAGTTATTGGTGTTGCCTTATTTGCACAGTGGTCTATATTAAGTAATATTACATCGGGTGTGATACTGTTTTTTTCATTCCCTTACCGCCTGGGCGACACTATTAAAATACATGATAAAGATTTCCCGATAGAAGCACAGATTGAAGATATTAAAGCCTTTTATACTCTGCTTCGTACTAAAGAAGGTGAACTGCTTACCTACCCAAATAATCTGTTACTGCAAAAAGGGGTAAGCATTGTAACCAAAGAAATTGAACAAAAAGAATTTTTTGACTGAAAACAGAACTTTTATTATGCAAAAAACTGTGCTGGGCTTCCTGCTGCTTACTTTTTTTATCAGTTACGCGCAACAGGAAAAACCTACATCTGCCGAAATATACCACAAACTTGAAAAACTAAACTTTTTAGGTTCTGCTCTCTACATAGCAGCCCACCCGGATGATGAAAACACAAGGCTTATTTCCTTTTTGGCTAATGATGTAAAAGCCC
>JBQGDD010000098.1:0-2125 GCA_052038845.1 Dyadobacter sp.
AAACATTGAAGGTATGAGGTCTTCACGCCCAAAAGTAAAAGCAGCCGCTATTTCATGAGGTTTACCCTGCTCTATTACAGTAAAGGTAAAATCAAGAAAAGCCTTGATGCTGTCGTGCAGCGCACTCTGTTTTATAGACACAAATATATTTTGTGTAGTAATTACATTTTCCAGAAAATCTTCAATCTCAATACTATTTGCTCCACACGCCTTCATAGCATCCACATACATTTCATAATGGCTCTGCCTCTTCCCATCTATAGAAATATCGGTTTCCTCTGCAAGTACAATTTCATTAATAAGATACCTAACCTCCGGGTTGCCCACAGGCAGCCAAGGTGTGGTAGTACAGGTAAGTTTAGACTGTAATGCTTTTAAAAGCGACATAAAATCCCATACGGCATATACATGACCCTCTAAAAAGTGCCTTAAATCATCTATGTTTTTTACTCTGCCGTAAAGCGGGTGATTTAGTAGCAGTTCCTTTTGGGGACGGATACTGCTGTTGATAGTATCTGTATTCATAGCATTATTTTTTACAAAATTAAACAAGCTGAACTGTATAATGAAGTTTTTTGCTCTTGATTTTTATGAATACAAAGATAATGCCAGCCTATCATTGCTTACAATATCCCGTATTATAGCAAAAACCTCCGTAGTATTTGTACGGAGGTTTTATATTGTTGGTTTTTACTTTCTTTTATTTAAATGCTGCATGTCCGGTAATATCCATACCTGTAATTAGCAGGTGGATGTCGTGCGTACCCTCATAAGTAATAACACTTTCAAGGTTCATCATGTGACGCATTATAGAGTATTCTCCTGTAATACCCATACCGCCGAGTATTTGCCTTGCTTCACGGGCAATATTAATAGCCATATCAACATTATTTCTTTTAGCCATAGATATTTGGGCAGATGTAGCTTTGCCTTCATTACGCAAAACCCCAAGCCTCCATGTTAAAAGCTGTGCCTTTGTAATTTCGGTTATCATTTCTGCAAGTTTCTTTTGCTGTAGCTGTGTAGCGGCAATAGGCTTATCAAACTGAACACGCTCTTTTGCATAGCGCAATGCAGTATCGTAACAGTCCATAGCAGCACCAATAGCACCCCATGCAATACCATAACGTGCAGAATCAAGGCAGCCAAGCGGTGCACCCAATCCTGATTTATTTGGCAAGAGATTTTCTTTAGGAACTTTTACATTATCAAAAATAAGTTCTCCTGTAGCTGATGCCCTTAGTGACCATTTATTATGTGTTTCTGGGGTTGTAAAGCCTTCCATACCACGCTCTACAACAAGCCCGTGTATCCTTCCGCTTTCATCCTTTGCCCATACAACTGCAATGTCTGCAAACGGAGCATTAGATATCCACATTTTAGCACCGTTAAGCAGGTAATGGTCGCCTTTATCTTTAAAGTTAGTAACCATACCGCCAGGGTTAGAACCATAATCAGGCTCTGTAAGCCCGAAACAGCCTATAAATTCTCCCGAAGCAAGTTTAGGTAAATATTTTTTGCGTTGCTCCTCATTACCATATTTCCATATAGGATACATCACTAATGATGACTGTACCGAAGCTGTAGAACGCACACCGCTGTCGCATCTTTCAATTTCCTGCATAATAAGTCCGTAAGAAATCTGGTCAAGACCTGCGCCGCCATATTCTTCGGGTATATACGGGCCAAAAGCACCAATATCGGCAAGTCCCTGTATAATTTGCTTAGGAAATTCTGCTTTTTGGGCATACTCTTCTATAATTGTGGAAACTTCGCGCTTAACCCATTCACGGGCAGCATCGCGCACCATTTTATGCTCATCAGATAACAATTCATCCAAAAGATAGTAATCCGGTGCCTGGAATAAATCAGGTTTCATATTGTTTTGTTTTAAGAATGACAAAAGTAACCAAGAAACTTAACAATTCAATAAAATAATGTTGTATTTTTTGAAGTATATATAATACACCCTATGCAATTACATCTTCAGATAAAAATTTTTAGTAAGCGAAATATACTCATCGGTATATTTATGACGGGCGGTTTCAATAACCAGCTCATTGGTCTGCAACTCTTTTTCGATTTTGCTAAAAGCGATAAGGCTTCTTTTTATTTCAGTTTCAGT
>JBQGDD010000099.1:0-4197 GCA_052038845.1 Dyadobacter sp.
AGCTGTGACTCCTCCCGCTTCAGCAATGTATTGTCTGGACCGGCACTGTTAAGCTGCCTGTTCCTCCTTAACACTATGGAGTTATATTCATCAATTAAACTGGGTGCATTTGATGATTGATCTGTATTCGTCGCCAAGATATTTGAAGGAATTAGGTCTTCAATGCCTGCATTCCTAACATAATCTAATAATGACTCTACTATTCTCAATTGAGTTTCTGTCTGTTCTAGCTCTTTTTGAAAAAAGGTTGCATTTTCTAAAAATATGCCTGATTCTGAAACTATGTCAGTAACATCATTTTCCCTTTTGTAATCCTCAACATCCTTTTCAACCAAATTCAACTCATTGGTAATTATATCCAGCCTTTCCCCTATAAAGTCGGCTGTTTTTCTGTAAATCATACTTTTATCCTCAATTGCGTCGTCATTATAATTTTGGACAATTGTATTTAAAAGGTCTTCAGCCCTCTTTTTGTTAGGATCAACAGTAGTTAATTCTACTACACTTGTTTTATCACTCAACAGATTAACTTTTAAACGACTTCTGTAAGAAGCAACAGCATTGGCAATAGGAGAAATTATTACTGATACAGATAAAGATTCATTATTTTTTGCAAGGTTAATTACTGTAAAACTGATTTCTGAAATGCTTATACTTTTACCGTAGTTATATGTACCTATCAGTTCTTCTTCTGCGTATAATTGAAATGTATCCTGAGATTTTGATACTATCTGATATTTAAGAGGTACTTTAAGTGTGTTTTCAGACTCTAATATAACCCTTATGGGAGATGTAGAATATAAATCCTGTTTTTTAATTCTGCCCTCGCTAATGTAGGTAATATCTAATTTTAAGTCCTTAACTGTTTTTTCGACAAGAGTTCTTGACTTAATGATTTCTATTTCATTATCAACAGTACTTTTAACAGAGCCCATTATATCCATTTCAGAAAGCGCAGCAATTTCTGAAACCATCCCGCCTTTCTTATCATCCTTAACTAATATAGTAGCACTCGCACTGTATTGTGGCACAGCATACCTTAAGTAAAGAAACGCTCCTAAAAGAAATATAATTATGCCTATAACAAACCACGACCAATGCGCAAGGTATCTGTATAATAGTGCTTTAATATCAATTTCAGGTGATGATTCAGTATTGTCGGACTTATCTTTAATTTGCATTTTATCTTGTGCTTAAGGCTATAATAGTTATTATAAGAGAGATTGCCGATATCCCAACAGTAATATTAGGACCAACAACTGATGAATTAACCCTTGTTTTATTAGGTTTTACATATACAACATCATTATGTGCTAAATAATAATACGGAGAATTAATAAAATCAACGTTTGTAATATCAACTTCGCTAATGGTTTTTATCCCATCAATTTCCCTTATTATAGTTACACCTTTTCTTTTACCATAAATTGTCATATCGCCGGCTGAGCTTAAAGCTTCGAATAAAGTTATCCTGTCACCTGATACGTTCTGAATCCCGGATCTTGGCACTTCGCCAATAACTGAAACTTTAAAATTTGTAACCCTAAGTATTACCCCTGGATTTTTTATATAATTTGCCAGTAATTTCTTTATTTTATCCTGTGCTTCAATTCTGGTTAGCCCTGCAAGCTTTATCTTACCTAATACCGGAAAATCTATTTCTCCATTTTGGTCAATCAGATATGTATAAAGCATTTCATTTACATTAAGGTTTTGCAGCGCATTACCTCTTGCCGTTAAATATATAAGGTTAAAATCGTTAGCGAGTTCAGGCTCATCAGATAAAATACTTATAATTAAGTTATCATCTGGCTGAAGTATATTCTCATATTTTAAGAGCTCATTTTTGTTTGCAGATGAATTTTCTGCTTCTTGCAAATAAATAATATTTTTATTTGAAGCACATGATCCAAAAACTAAAGCAATGAAAAATAAAAGCAATATTTTTTTAATTATCATATAGTGAACTTAATATTTAGTATAAGAACAATTAATTTTCGGCAAATATAATTTTTTTATATTTAAATCTATCTACAATACTTTTAATGTTTTTTATCCAAAATTTCAAATGCAGAGTTCATGCTTTTGAATTCAGGTACAATTTTTTTCATAGTTGAGACTATATCAGCATGGTTATCCGAAGTTGCTATAATAAATAAATCATCTGCGAGTTTCTCAAGTTCTGTAAATTCATCACATATATCCTGAGCTATCATTATTTTTTCATGATGTGTAGGCAACGTTTTTGAAGTATCGTTTAAAAGTTCTTCATAAAGTTTCTCACCCGGTCTTAGTCCAACTATTTTTATATCTATATCTTTATCAGGAATAAAACCTGCCAGGCGTATCATTTTTTTTGCTAAATCTATAATTTTCACTGGTTTACCCATATCAAATATATAAATTTCACCTCCTTTACCCATAGCGCCTGCTTCAAGTACTAATTGACAGGCTTCTGGTATAGTCATAAAATACCTGATAATATCCGGGTGTGTCAGGGTAACAGGTCCTCCGTTTTCAATCTGCTTTGTAAATAATGGCACAACAGAACCATTTGAACCTAAAACATTACCAAAACGGGTTGTAATAAATTTTGTTTTAGATTTATTGTTTACATCGCTAATAAGTTTGTTATGTAGAGCTTGTACATATTTCTCTGCTATACGCTTGCTTGCGCCCATAACATTACTAGGGTTTACAGCTTTATCCGTCGAAACCATAACAAAATTATCCACATTAAATTCACAGGATAAATCAGCTATATTTTTAGTTCCTAAGATATTAACAAATACCGCCTGCGACGGATTCTCTTCCATTAAAGGCACATGCTTGTAGGCTGCTGCATGGTAAACAACATTCGGCTTATATTTCTCAAAAACCTTTTTAATAGCTTCCCTGTTTCTAACGTCTGATATAACAAAAGATAAATTAGCTGTTGTTTCAATTTTAGACATCTCCAAATAGAGATGGTGCAGAGGTGTTTCTGCCTGATCAAGCAGTATAACATTTTTAGGACTGAACTGTATTACCTGCCTAACTATTTCACTGCCTATTGAACCTGCTGCACCTGTAATAAGCACAGATTTATTTCGCAATTGTAATGAAATAGAGTTATTATCAAGTACTATCGGCTTTCTTTCAAGCAGATCCTGAATTTGAAAGTTCTTGATTTTTTTCGATATTTCCTTTTGGTCTTCCCAGTCTGAAACTAAAGGAACTGTATATACCTTATAATTAAATTCAAGGCACTCATCTACAATAGTTAATTTCTCTTCTTTTGAAAGGCTTTTATCTGCTATAATTAATGCCTGAGCATTAAAAACGCGCATAAGGATTGAGGTCTTTTTTTTATGCTGTAATATAGGAAGACCTAAAATCATCTTAGATTTATTTTGGCTATACTTATCTATAAAGCCAACCAGCTTAAACCTTGCTGGCATTTCCGATTTTAAAGCATTGCCTACTGCTATAGCATTAGCATCTGTACCATATATAATTGCCCTTGTAAGATTAGAATTGCGCTGATAATGTAAATAGTTTTCAAAAAACTGCTTTATAAGTACTCTATAAAGAAAAAGACAGGAAAAGGAAAAAATGGCATTGATAACAATTCCAATATTCAGATAGAGTAAATCTCCCGTAACTGCCTTGTAAATACTGTTAAAAGCTAAAAGAAGAAATGCTACTGTAAATTGCGAAAAAAATATTTTTACTGCATCTATATACGATGAGTGTCTTATAATACCAGAATAAGTTCTAAAAACCCTGAATGATAATGTTGTAATAAATAAATAAACCGGAATGCTTATTATAAATAAGCCTGGTTTTATATATAGTACACCTGTTCTGTATATTAATATGTATGAGAGCAGGCCCGTAACAGAAACAACAAAAATATCTAACAATAAAATTATCCATCTGGGTAGATAGCCAAGATTATTTATAGAATGCCACAGCTTAGTATTGTTTATTACTGTGTTAATACCATCCTTGTATATGTTTTGGTTTTTATTGCTCACAATATATTATTTATAGCTGAAGTAAATATACAAGTAAAATATTTATCATTACAAACAGAGCTATTTATTTCTAAAACATGCAAATATTGCTTCACTAATCCTCAATCTGTCAGCTTCTGCTAAATTAGATCCTGATGGTAAACATAAACCTTTTTCAAATAAATCTTCACTTATGCCA
>JBQGDD010000100.1:0-7870 GCA_052038845.1 Dyadobacter sp.
GATTCAATCTCCTTTACAACCTGAATCTTTAAGTTTAATGTGTAATCTTTTTGAGTACGCTTTACATAATTTGTTTCTTCTGACATAATGAAGTTTTTTATGTATCGCTATTTCAGGACGTGACAGGTTATTAAATAAAAATTAAAAAGCCCCCAAATAATGGAAAGCTTTTCATTAATATTACAACTACCGTAATGTCTCTTTTATTTGGGTTTAATATATTCCATCGCTTCAGGCCCTTTCATCATTGCAAATATAAAACCTCCAATTATTAGAGCTATCATAAGGAAAATGGAAAACATTATTGTAAACAAAATTATAAGCAACACTCTTCCAATTATACTTTTTAAAGACTTACTAGAATAAAATTCTTTAAAAAACCAGACTAATATAAAAGGCATGGCCAACATACTTATACTTGTCATAGGAATAATTGAATCAACATTACTCTTCATAAAGTAAATTACGGGATAGAGAATAATTATATTTACTAATGTGTAAAACGACAGTATATAAGCATTCATCACTACGTGTTCATAATAGTTTTGTCCCCATTTTCTAAATGCCAATTTTGTTACAAGAGCAAAGCAGGGAATAAGCAAAAGCATTATGAATGAATTATAGCTTGAAGTAAAAGACATATAATCATTCATAAATTGAGAATTCAAATGCTGCTTAGAGTAATATTCACTCATTATTTCTTTAAGACCTATAATTTTATAAGAAATAAAAGCAGAAATACCACTTAAGACAAATGCTAATAAAATTGGTTTATAATGATTTACCCTGTTTCCTTCAATAAATTCTCTTGCTGTTTTACCCGGATTTTTAATGATGTTTTTTACAGAATATAAAAAGCCCTTATTGGTATGAAGGAATGTGTATTGAACTTCATCTGAAATATATTTTTTGTTAATCCGTTTAAATTTTTTCTGTCCGCAATTGCCACAGAAATTTTCAATAATAAGTTGATTGCAGTTTTTGCAGATATCTTCCATTTAATTTTTTTAACTATTTCTGTTCACGATTCTTAATTTCTTTTTCAATCTGTCCCAAACGGGATATACTGGGAATAAAAGTGATAAAACTACCAGTTGCTACTGCCATTAGTGCATAGTTTTCATTTTTGACTGCAAGAAAAAATAATATTCCACAAGCAATAATTATTACTATCCCAAACCCTATTAAAATTCCTTTACTTTTCTTTTTTTCAACGTAAAGTTCGTTTAACGATAGTTCTGATATTTTTTTGTTCTTCGCCATATTATTTCGTATTGATTAGTTGAATTTGTGCTGCCTAATGAAGCAACGCATTACTTTTTGTATTATCTGTTATTAGTCATTTTTAAATCAAGTTTAAAACTGCGTTTCTTTACTTTTCTTTGATTGCAAATATAGAAAAAAGACAGCTTTTTTATATTAACAACTTAAATCCGTTGTAGTAACTTAATCTTTTATCAGTTACTATTATACTCCAGCAAATATGATTTTTGATATTGCCTTCATAAATAATTAAAAATCCCCAATCTTAACTTATCACTAAGAAAGTGTCATTTGTAAAAAGAAAGCAATAGAAAGATTTAAAAAAGAAATTATAATAACAAAAGCAACATTTTTGTATCTGGGTAATAAGATGCATATAAATCAAAAAAGCCCTCCAAACAAATGGAAAGCTTTTCATTGGTCTAACTACTAAACCTACCCGTTTTACCGGGCTAAACAACACAACTAATCTTAAATGCGTTTAAAATATTTTGGGCGAAAAAAGCCTCTCGAATCCGAGAGGCTTCCTTGCTTACTGGCGGTCTGGACGGGACTCGAACCCGCGACCCCATGCGTGACAGGCATGTATTCTAACCAACTGAACTACCAAACCAGTGCCTTATTGCGGTTGCAAATATACAACAGATTTCCACTTCACCAAATGTTTTTAAAACAAAAATTGAAAAAATTTCTTCACTTTTATCCAAACTTTTGTTTTTCAACAAGGTAGGTGGTTAAAATTTTTTCAAAATTTTCATGTACAGAAACCGGTACATATTTAATTCTGTACTGCATGCAGGTTTCAGCTACTTTTTTAAAGTAGGCATCTACCTTTTTTTCATATTCCTGTTTTACATTTTCAGCAAAGAGGTTTACCTCTTCCCCTGTTTCTATATCTATAAACTTTCGCGGGGCATTGTCAAAGTCAAAACCCAGCTCGGTTTTACTGTCGGTGACATGAAATAATACCACTTTATGTTTATTATGCTTTAAATGCTGTAAGGCATTAAAAAGTGCATCATCATTACCCGGCTGAAACATATCTGTAAAAAGAATAATCATCGACCTCCGATGCATCTTTTGTGCTATCTGATGTAAAAAAGTAGTGGTGTCTGTAGCTTTTGCAGTCACAGAAGCCGTTAAAAGCGCCTCCAGCTTGTCTGTAAGCATCCTGTGGTGCCTCCCGCTGCCTTTTTCGGGCGCGTAGAACTCATAATTATCAGAATATACACTTAGCCCTACTGCGTCCCTCTGCCGCCTTAATAAATCCATTAACACCACCGATGCCAAAACAGAAAATCCTATTTTATTTTCGTAGAAATTCTGACTGCCCGATAATTTTGGATAATGCATAGACGATGAATTATCTACAATAATGTGGCAGCGCAGGTTAGTTTCTTCTTCAAACCGTTTTGTATACAACCTGTCGGTGCGGGCATACAGCTTCCAGTCGATATGGCGCGTACTCTCTCCGGGGTTATACACCTTATGCTCTGCAAACTCCGAAGAGAATCCATGAAACGGGCTCTTGTGCATACCGGATATAAAACCTTCTACTATTTGATTAGCCAAAAGCTCAAGGTGTGAAAAACCTGATATTTTTTCTAATTGTCCTTCTATCTTCATATACCAAATTTAACGAAAAAAATCTTTTTTAAATATCTACCCTCATGCCAAAATAAAGAGCGTGATCGCTATAAGCCGAGTTAGTAAATACAGTATTTAACTCATAATTTGCAAAAATGCTGAGACTGCCAAAACCTACATAACCCTTAAGCCCGTAAACAAATCTTTCTATATTATAGTCTTGCCGCCTTTTTACTTTTACGTTTTTATCATTCTCTACATATTTTATCCATTGTACAGCGCCTGTATTTACCCCTGCAAAAACACCTAATCCAACTTTATAGCTCGTGGAAGCATCATACCTAAAATAGTCTTTAGATTCTTTTTTTACAGAAGGCCCAAACTCCATAATAACCGGAACAACAATATTTTCAATCATAAGCCTGTTCCATTTAACCTGATTAGGAAAAACCTCCAGACTTGTGTAGCCATTATCATTAACAAAGTGTTTATTATCTGTAGTACTAAGCTGGTTTTGCTGAAAGGAAATACCATACCCCAGTCTCCAAAAATTAGAATCTTTTAATAAACGTGTACGAAAGGTAAGGCCTATTTCAGAATAGGTACTTTTCCATACTTTATAATCCCGCCCCAGATGCGTTCCGCCACCCGTGGTTCCACCCACACCAAAAGCAAATACCATATTAATATTGGTTCTCTTATCAAACTTTGGTTTTTTGTCTGGTGCCTTATATCTTATACCAAGCAAAAAGCTCCCGTTATCATCAATAACATTACCAAGCCCTACTTCTATATATCCGGCTGCGTTTGGCGAAAAACTATAAACAACATCCCTTTCAGTAAGTGCAATCTGATTATTTATTATTGCTGTCTTATTATCAATATTCTCAGCAGCTTTTTTAGCAGCCTCCTGTTTAAGAGCAGTCGCCTTTTCCTGATTTATATCTCCGGTTAGTAATCGTTCATCTATTTTTTCCAATTGCTTTTTCAAATCAAATTTTTCAGCTTCAACAATGTTCATTTTTTCAGCTTCAAGCGCTTCAAGTTTACCTTTTTTAAGCCTTTGGTAGTAGTCCTCATCTGTTTCATTCCATATACTCTTTTTTTTCTCATTGTCCTGTTTAAAAAGAGAATCGGTCTCTGTTTGAGCGTTAACTTTAGGCAAAAAAATACCTGTCACCAAAATGGCGATACATAATAAAGTGGGTTTCATAATAAGGGGATTTAGTTAGTGTTTCTCTTTTACGGCAAAGCGTATAGTTTTATTTTGAAGTGAAAAAAACTTCATAGCTTTTTCACGGTAGTAATCATCCATTTCTTCTTCAACTTCTTTTAAAAGAGCTGTTTCATTAGTAGCTGCATTAAACCGTTTATCTGTATCAGCCTGTTTTATGGCATTATACAATAAATAGTCTACTTCATCCTGATAATTTTTCTCCTTGTCATATATTTTAAAACTTTCCAGTGTTTTAGCATGTATTTCAGGCATGTATTGGGTTAGCTCTGGGCTTTTAAAAAATACCGGATTCAGTTGTATCTTTTCTTTAGGCAGTATAAAATCGTTAATATTTTTCTTTACTTCTTTATAAACCACAATTGTTTCAGATTGTATTTGTGGCACGTCTTCCGGCAGGGCTATAGGGTCTTCAGTTTTTTTAGTTAATACAACATTTTCTGAATTTATAACTTTAGGATGCATTATAACTTCTTCACTATTTGAAAAAAAGAGATAACCCGCAGAAAAAAGAACCAAAATAACCGAAGCTGCAGAGTATTTAAATAATAATCTCTTTTTCTTGCTTTTACCCTGCTCCCTTTTACTGGCAATACGGTCCCATGCATTCTCACTGGGTTTAATACTACGGTTGCCAAGTTTATGGGCAAGTAAGTGTTCAAGGTTTATCTTATTTTTCATCTCTCCATTCTTTTTAATAATCCTAATTGCTCCTGCAAATGCTTTCTGGCTTTAAACAATTGCGACTTTGATGTGCTTTCACTAATGCTTAATATGTCGGCTATTTCTTTATGACTATAGCCTTCTACAGCAAACATCACCATCACAGTACGATAACCTTCCGGCAATCTGTCTATAAGCAATTGAAGTAAATCGGCATCTATATCAATATCATTTACTGTTACAGCGGGTACTTCCAGTGTATCTATATTCTCAAAATAAAGTTGGGTACGCCCGCGTAAAAAATCTATTGCCTCTCTTACCATTATTCTTCTTAACCAACCTTCAAAGCTCCCTTCAAATCTATATTTACCCAAATTATCAAGCGCTCGGGTAAAACCCTGTATCATTACATCTTCTGCATAATGTAGGTCTTTAATATACATTCTGCATACCCCAAGCATTTTTGCTGCATACCTATCATAAAGCTGTCTTTCAGCACGGGCGTCATGCTGTAGTATTTTTTTTATAATAACTTCATCAGAAGTATGTAGCCTGATTATTTTCAAAGGTTTGGAATTGGTTTGTATCTGTAAGACGTAATATATTATTTATAAGTTGCCTGATAATATAATTTTTTTTACATAAATAATAAAAAAACAAAAACCCCCGCAATTGCAGGGGTTAATGTATATTAAAAAAGTAAGGTTATAGTAATGCATCAATAGCATCAGTATATGTTTTTTTAGGTGCTACACCCACCTGTCTTCCTACCACTTCTCCATTTTGAAAAACCAATACTGTAGGTATGTTTCTGATACCGAATTTAGCAGCAAATTCCTGGTTAGCATCTACATCTACTTTACCAACTACAGCTTTATCACTGTATTCAGTACTGATTTCTTCAATGATTGGTCCTACCATACGGCAAGGTCCACACCAAGCTGCCCAAAAATCTACTAATACCGGTTTATCTGATTTTAATACTACTTCTTCAAAAGTAGCATCTGTTATTTCCTGTGCCATAATATTTATAGTTCATTAAGTTATTAAACAAAAATAAGCATTATAATTTAAATGCATAGTTAATGAAATATTAGATTTAACTATACGTCTATAAATAAAATTTATTAAAAAATCAGTTGAGTTTAAAATTAAGCTGTAGCTTTTCAAGTTCTTGCAATAATTCATTAGATATTTGCACTTTAAGCTTACGGCTTGGCATACTCAATTTGGTTACTACCTGAATATCATCTACATCTGTTACAATAGTTTCAGAGGTTTCCTCTTCCGACAAAACATCACCATATTGTTCACCCGGTTCATTAACCATAGTAGCTGCTATAGCTACTTGTTTTTTTACTTTTTCCAGCTCCATAACCTCAAATAACACAGCATGTTCTCCCCTGTTACCTCTAAACAACTGATTTAGATGCGATATTAACTGTTCCTGCAAATCGGCAACATTAAACTGGATAATGAGCCTTTTGGCAAAAGTAGTAAGTACATCCTGCAAATATTGTATGGCTATAAACTGTAGCCTCGGTTCACCACGCTTGCCTTCCTGATTTACCCAGCCTTCCCTAACCATAACTTTCATATATGTAAAGTTATTGGCTATAAGAAAATGCCTGAACTTTAAATATTCTTCACCATATATCCTGAATTCATGGCTTTCATCATACCCTTCGAGTGTGAATGCCGCCCAGCCCTTGCCATTTTTAGCAACCCTGTGCTGCACATCTGAAATTATACCCCCAAAGCTGAGGTTTTTACTTATGTGCTGTTCTAGGTTTTTAAGAGCATCGAGCTTTGAATTACAAAAATATTTCATTTCAAATTTATAATCGTCAAGCGGATGCCCGGAGATATAAATACCCACAACCTCTTTTTCCTTTGCCAGTTTTTCCATAGTGCTCCACTCTTCACATGGCGGCACTACCGGCTCCGGTATCTGTACATCACTGGCTTCACCAAAAAGGCTAACCTGCGATGAGTTTTCATTCTCCTGATACTTCGCTCCGTAGCGAATGGCTTTTTCAAGAAAAGTACTATTTTCTCCGTCATCATGAAAATACTGCCCCCTGTGGGTTTCTGTAAAACAATCAAACCCTCCTGCTAAGGCAAGGTTTTCAAATGCTTTTTTATTAGCTGCCCGCAGGTCTATACGCTTGGCAAGGTCAAATATTGATTTATACCTTCCGTTCTTCCTGTTCTCAACAATGGTATTAACCGCCCCAGATCCTACTCCTTTTATAGCACCCATACCAAAACGCACAGCGTTTTGATCGTTAACCGTAAATTTATAGAAAGACTCATTTACATCAGGGCCTAAAACCTGTAAGCCCATACGCTTACATTCTTCCATAAAAAAGGTTACCTGCTTAATATCATTCATGTTGTTAGACAGTACCGCAGCCATATATTCCGCCGGGTAGTGTGCCTTTAGGTAAGCTGTCTGGTAAGCAATCCAAGCATAACAGGTAGAGTGTGACTTGTTGAACGCATAACTTGCAAACGCCTCCCAGTCTTTCCATATTTTTTCGAGTACTACAGGATCATGCCCTTTTTCGGCAGCCTGCTGTACAAACTTGGGCTTCATTTTATCAAGTACATCTTTTTGCTTTTTACCCATCGCTTTACGCAGTACATCGGCCTCACCCTTTGTAAATCCTGCCAGCTTTTGCGATAAAAGCATCACCTGCTCCTGATATACCGTAATACCATACGTTTCTTTTAAATATTCCTCGCAGGCATCAAGGTCATATTTTATTTCTTCCTCGCCATTTTTCCTTCTTACAAAACTTGGGATATACTCCAAAGGTCCCGGTCTGTATAAAGCATTCATTGCGATAAGGTCTCCAAATACAGTAGGTTTTAAGTCCTTCATGTACTTTTGCATACCGGGCGACTCATACTGAAAGATACCTACCGTTTCACCACGCTGGAATAGTTCATAGGTTTTCTGGTCATCAATCGGGAAAGTATCAGGATCAAGCTGAATGCCAGTCCTATACTTAACCAGCTTAACCGTATCTTTTATAAGTGTAAGAGTTTTTAACCCTAAGAAGTCCATTTTTAACAGCCCTGCACTCTCTACCACCGAGTTATCAAACTGGGTTACAT
>JBQGDD010000101.1:0-4706 GCA_052038845.1 Dyadobacter sp.
CGAGTAATCCTTGTAAATGTCTACTTCCTAATTGTCCTGCTCCAATTATTGCACAATTCATACTATTGTTTTTTTATTAACGCTTCTGCCATTATCCAATCTAACTCATTATCAATATCTAATGAACTGAATTCATCCATTTCATACTTTACGATTCGTTCAAACCCTTGCATAGACTGATTCTTTAAACTTTTAGAATTGATTATATATAGTGCACCATTAATTTCATAAACCTTTGGACAGTCTTGCCTACGTTTAAACAATGCTGGTTTTGAAGGTTTTAAAAAACCATTTTTATCTTCCTCTCTTAAAATATAATATGGATTTGCTTTAGTTTCCTTAACTCCTACAACCATGTCCAAAGTATTATTAAATAATCCTAATGCTTCGCTTATATGCTTCGCTTTTCGAAAAGGAGAAGTTGGCTGTAGTAAAATAACAATATCTGGTGTATAAAAGTTTTTTTCCCAATAATCAACTGCATGTAATAATACATCTTGTCCCCCAGCTGTATCAGATGCTAATTCATCCGGGCGTATAAAAGGGACGTAAACTCCCAAATTTTCGGCTATAGAAAGAACCTCACTAGAGTCGGTAGTTACACAAATTTCTTGACTTGGAAAGAGTTTTAAAGCTATCTCCAAAGTGTATTGAATTAAAGGTTTGCCATTTAATTCTTTCCAGTTTTTACCAGGTAGACCTTTAGAACCAGATCTTGCAGGAATAACTATTAACTGTTTCATTAAAATTTAATATTTTTAATATCTATTTGTGCCTGTTCAAAATCTTCATGTTTACCAACATCCAGCCAGTAGCCTGAAAGCGGATAAGAAACTACATTATATTTTTGTTCAATAAGTTTCTCCATCAAATCGGTAGCATTAAAAAATAAATTCTCAGGAATATATTTTAAGACTTCCTTTTTCATTAAATAAATACCTCCATTAGAATAATAAGTATATGTTGGCTTTTCTTTAAAGCTCTTTATTTCATTTTCCTCTGTTTCCAGTACAGCATAGGGAACATTTACATGATATGGTATAGTTGCTACAGCAAAAGCAGCTCCTTGTTTTATAAATTCAAGGAAAAAATGCTCATAATCCAGGTTAGTAAGAACGTCAGAATTGGTGATTAAAATATAATCATGCCTGAAATTCTCAATTTTAGACACTGCCCCAATAGTACCAAGAGGCTCATTTTCCCATACATAATCAATCTTAGCATTCCTGCTAGACCCATCGCCAAAATAATCTTCAATCTGCTCGCCTAAATATTTTACAGATACCCAAAAATCATCAATTCCATATAATGCCAACCTGTCAAGATTATGTTCCATTATGGGTTTACTGCCAACCTTTAATAAAGGTTTGGGTGTAGTATCAGTAAGTGGTTGTAACCGCTGTCCCCTGCCCCCCGCCATAATAACTGCATCTACTGGCAAATAAGATCTGGTTTCTCGGAAATTAATAACGTTAACAACTTTGTCATTTTCATCAATTATGGGTATTACCCTAAAATTACCTTCTCTGAACTCTATTACTTTATTAATGTCTCTTTCTCCTTTTTTTATAAAGCGCGGATTTTTTTGTATTATATCATCAGCAACATGGTCTATTGTAATACCTTTTATAAGTGCCCTCCTGATATCACCGTCGGTTAATGAGCCTATAAGATTATCATTACTATCCACAATAAAAAGTATAGCATCTTTTGCAAGCTCATCTAACTTAATAAGGGCTTCTTTAATCGTGTTTCCTGACTGAAATAAATGATCTCTATAATTTCTCATAAATATTTTTAATTATAGTTATAATATTCAAGGCAACATCTTCTTTATAATACTCATTCTCTCCATTATAATTACCCCTTTCCTGTACTTTTACTGTAGCTGCCTCTATTGCTTTAGCATCAAAACTGGCATTAATAATATTATTACTCTGTAACCTCCCTTTTTGCCTGTCTCCTACATTTACTACATATTTCCCAAAAGAAGCAGCTTCAATAATTCCACTGGATGTATTTCCTAGCATAAAACTGCAATATTTCATAGCTGAAAAATAATTTTGCTTACCAAAATTTTCAATCAGTATAATATTATCAGGAAGCTGAGACTGTACCTTAATGATAGCTTCACGATATAATGATCCCATAGTATCTGCATTGGGCATAGTTATTACCACATCTATTTTTGAAGCTATGTTATAAAGTGCCTCTGCCATTTCAGCAGCGTATTTCTTGTTTTCCTGAGCATTTACCGTTTCCGGATGAAACGTAACAAGCACAAAGTTGTTATGTATTTTATATTTTTCTCTAAAAACAGGTTCAGGTACAAAATTAATAGTATCTATATTATCAAGACTTAATGACCCTACTGTATATATATTTTTATTTTCTCCTTTAAGTTCAGCGACTTTTTCAGAGAAACCTTCAGCTGCGGTAAAATGAAAATCAGATGCTGCTGTTATCTGATGCCTGTAAACGTTATCTATAGCTCCCAGTGTGGTTTCACCGCCATGAAAATGCGCAAACTTCACATTATATGGAATACCGGCCTGTACTGCGGCATTCATTTCAAAACGATCACCAAGGCATAACACCAAATCGAAAGTATTATTTTGCCAAAAATCGGCAAACTTAATAACTGTAAGTCCATATGATGTACTTACAGACTGCTGATCATCATTAGATAAAAGTGAACTTATTTTATGTACATTATTAAAATTCCCTTTTTCTATTTCGTTTACAGTAAAGCCATGTTGTGGAGATAGGTGCATACCAAAAGCTATAACTTCTAACTCAAAGAAAGAATCTGTCTTTAACTTTTCTAATAATGGCAGATAAATTCCATAATCAGCTCTCGAACTTGTAAGGCATCCTATCTTCATACTATATCATTTACAGTTAGTTTATGATAAGCAGGAAGGTTTTTATTTACTTTCTTCCCAACAATACTTTCCCATTCCATAGCAGATATACCATCTCCGGGACGAAGAGCTATTATAGTATCTTCAGCTATAATGTCACCTTCTTTCATATCTGTTTTTAAGTGTATGCTTTTTCTGGCAACAGCAATATTTTTTATTTCACTATTGCTTGGCTTTTTAATACCACTACCGCTAATTGCTTTTTCTATGTTACGGATTCCTTTTACCATATCAGCTAATTCATCCGGTTCAAGAGAAGCCTTGTGGTCAGGTCCCGGCATGTTTCTATCGAGTGTGAAATGCTTTTCAATAACCTTGGCACCTAATGCAACAGAGGCAATAGGCACTTCGATTCCAAGGGTATGGTCAGAATACCCTATATTAACGCTAAATTTATCAGCAATCGTCGCCATTGCTTTTAAATTTACATCTTCCATAGAAGTAGGGTATTCAGTATTGCAGTGTAGTACAGTTATATTGTTAAGTTCTGCACCATACTTTAGCAGTACATCAATAGCATTGCCTATTTCATCTAAAGATGCCATTCCTGTAGAAAGAATAATCGGCTTCCCTTTTTGTGCAATTGCACGTAGGTATGGATAATTAGTAACCTCTCCACTCGGAATTTTAAACATATCCAGGTTCAAGGTTTCAAGATAATCAACTCCACTTACATCAAATGCTGTAGAAAAGAACTTAATATTTTTTTCCTTACAATATTCTATAAGGGTTAAATGGTCTTCATCGCTCAATTCAAGTTTTTTCAGCATTGCATACTGCGAATCATCTCCGTCACCAATATTTTTAGACTGGTATTCTGCTTTTTTAGCAGTAGGACTAACAATAGTATCTGCCTTAAAAGTCTGAAACTTTACATAGTCAACCCCTGCTGCTGCTGCTGCATCAATAAGCCTCTTAGCATTATCAATACTGCCATTATGGTTAACTCCTGCTTCTGCTATAATTACTACTTTCTCCATTTTTATTTTCTCTTGGCTGGGTTCCCAAACCAAATCTCATTATCGGGAATATCATTTAAGACTACAGAACCTGCACCAATTATAACATCTTTGCCTATCGTAACTCCCTGCCTGATTACTGAATTGGCCCCTACAAAAGTACGTTCGCCTACAGTTACATTTCCTGCCAATACTGCTCCCGGTGCAATATGCACAGCATCTTTAATAAGGCATTCATGTTCAACTATACATGCTGTATTTAATATACAATAATTACCTATTGATGACAACGGGTTTACAGAAGCGTTACGGGCAATAAAATTCCCTTTTCCTATTGTTACTTTGCCAGCTATTGAGGCAGAGTTGTGTATAACATTTACAAGTGTTTTACCTTTCTCCTCTATAAACCCGGCTATTTTATATCTTAATTTATTGTCTCCAATACCTAAAGCAAAGTCATAATCATTTTCCCACCCTTTAAACTGTTCGTCACCTTCAAATCCTAAATATTGAAGATTAAATGGGTTAGTATCAAGTTCTGCGATTTCTGCATAGTGTTTAATATTCATGGCTGATGCCTGTGCTGCTTCAGCAACTACAAATCCATGCCCTGAATATCCCACTAATATTAACCCTTTATCTGACACTGCTTGGTATATTTACTATTCTTTCTTCTAAAAACAAAGCGTTTTCCTGACTGTCTTTCTGGCAATGCATATACATAGGCAATCTGAACATTAATTGCCATATCGGCCTCGTCATTACAGATGCTTCATTTGTTATTTTCAAAAATTCGTCACGCTCATTTTTATTTTCAAGCTCT
>JBQGDD010000102.1:0-2476 GCA_052038845.1 Dyadobacter sp.
AAAAGTAAGTGACCCGTTTGTCCCTTCCTCTATCTTAGCAAGCGTGTGTACTTCAGCATCTGGGTTGCCTATTACCTCGCCTTCTCATATCCCTGCTATCTGTTCTGCTGTAAATTTCATCCCGACAAAAATATAAAATTATATTAAACCACTGCTTTTTCCAAAAGTACTTTTGGAAAACAGATATAATATTTGGTGACAGGTTTAGATAAAGCCTTTAAATTTAACTGATCTGACGCTTCGGCAACATCTTCTACAGTACGGTCTTTTTTAAGTATATGTATAGGCTCACCGGTCTTATTATAGGCCTGGTTTTTAATTTTGCCCTTAAACACAAAATACTTAACCTCTTCAGCAGAAATTTTATAAAGCTCCTGTAGTTTGTTCCTCTTTTCTGTAACCAGCGTTTTATCTACCCTCTCGGCACGCAATTTAATTTTTAAAAGGTCCCGGTTTATTATCATCCTGCAAAGCTCTGCCAGTACAAAATCATCATGGTACTGCCACTCTTTAATTGCTCCCATAATATCAAAATCGTCAAGCCTAGAAAATGTTTCCAGTGTTTTTTGGTCAAAATCCTCTAATCCTATTTTATGCTCCAGAAAAAACTTTAGAGGACTGCTGCACGGCAACGATACTCCTTTATGTGTTAATTCTTTAGCCCTCTTTAATATTCTTGTAAGTATAAGTTCTGCTGCTACGCTTGTTTTGTGCAGGTAGCACTGCCAGTACATTAGCCTGCGGGCTACAAGAAATTTCTCAACAGAATATATACCTTTTTCTTCAATAACCAATACATCATCCTGTACATTCATCATCTGTATCAGCCTTTCAGAGTTTATATTCCCTTCTGCCACGCCAGAGTAAAAACTATCCCTTTTTAAATAATCCATCCTATCCATATCCAGTTGGCTGGATATTAACTGGAGCATAAATTTCCTGTGATACTGCCCCCTGAAAATTTGTATTGCTAAAGTTAGCTTACCTTCAAATACTTCATTAAGCCTGTACATAAACAGTAATGAAATAGATTCATGGCTTACATCTTCAACAATGCTGTGCTCCATAGCATGAGAAAAAGGCCCATGCCCTATATCATGTAATAGTATTGCTATACACAGCGCATTCTCTTCCTCTTCAGATATTGTAACTCCTTTAAACTTTAACACCTGAATGGTTTTCTGCATAATATGCATACACCCCAATGCATGGTGAAACCTTGTATGATGCGCCCCGGGATATACTAAATAAGACATACCCATTTGAGATATTCGTCTTAAACGCTGAAAATATGGATGCTGGATAAGGTCGTAAATTAGTGGGTTTGTTATCGAGATAAACCCATAAATAGGGTCGTTCAGTATTTTTAATTTATTAATATCGCTCACAGCAAAGAAAATTTTCAACAAATATAGTGTATTGATTATTGGGCAGGCAATGCATCCCTATTAAAATATATTACCGCACTTACATTACAAAGTCGTTAAATATTGGTTAATGTTGGTATTTACTTTTACAATTGCTTTTTTATTGATTAATTTTATAGTCAGATAAGTAATGAAGCCTTGGCAACAGCCAGGCAAAAATTTCAATAGATCCTGAAAACAATAATAACGTTATTTTTCGTTACTTAGGTTATTGAAGAGAAGGTCTGCAAAGGTAATTTGCAGGCCTTTTTTCATGCATATAGTCCAGTATTTATCTTATATTTCATCTTTTTAAGAACTATCTTTTTTATAAAAAAATTAGGATTAAAATAGTTAAAATAAACATAACTTGCACTTTTAATTTTTGAATACATAATTCAGTCATAATATGAATGAAATAAAGATACTTTGGGTTGATGATGAAATAGATATGCTTAAGCCCCATATACTTTTTCTTGAAAAAAAGAATTATAAAGTTACTACCTGTAACAACGGACAGGACGCTATAGATTTATTTGAAGAAGAAAACTTTGATATTGTTTTTCTTGACGAAAATATGCCTGGCCTTAGCGGGCTTGACACGCTTGCTGAAATTAAAGAAAAAAAATCTTCTGTCCCAGTAATTATGATTACCAAAAGTGAAGAAGAATATATAATGGAGGGTGCTATAGGCTCTAAAATTGCCGATTATCTTATTAAGCCTGTAAACCCTAACCAAATATTACTCAGCTTAAAGAAAAATCTTGACCATTCAAGGCTTGTATCTGCAAAAACAACTTTAGATTACCAAAAAGAGTTTAGGAAAATTGCTATGGATATGGCAATAGTAAATTCCTATGAAGAGTGGGTTGACCTGTATAAAAGGCTTATTTTTTGGGAAATGGAATTGGAGAATATTGAAGACCAGAGTATGGTAGAAATACTTGAATCTCAAAAACAGGAAGCCAATTCACAGTTTGGTAAATTTATAGAAAAAAATTACCAGGACTGGTTTGAACCAAAGGCAGATAAACCGGTACTATCTCATAATCTCTTCAGGGAGCTTGTTG